>NZ_JBIUWI010000008.1:0-111210 GCF_044743385.1 Pseudomonas sp. NPDC087639
CGCGATCATCGTCGCCATCCACCACAAACTGCACCACTGCCAGGATCCAGGCAACTCGCACTTCACCCACCTGGAAGAAGTGCAGTTCACCTACCGCAAAATCACCTGGACCCACGAAGTATCCGGTACTTCGGGTTCCGATGACTGGCGTGCTCCAGTCGTTTAATTACGGCTGATCGTTACAAGCATCGGCCAGCTCTGCTGGTCGATGTTGTTTACGCCCCTCCAGAATTTCGCGTACGTTGACCCGCTTTTGCGGGCGTCGACGAGCGCCGCTGCACAGCACGAGGAACAAGGGATGTTCGCGCCGGCCAATGAAACCCACTTTGCCCTGACCATCGAAGGTCTTTCCGCTGATTTCCAGGTGTTTACCCTGCAAGGTCGGGAAGCCATAAGCCAGCCTTTTGTGTTCGAGGTGGAGCTGGTCAGTGAGCAGCCGTCGCTGGACCTCGAAACCCTGCTGCACAAACCGGCCTTCCTGCAACTGTCGCCCGATGGCAGCGGCATTCATGGCCAGATCTACCGCGCCGCGCAAGGTGACTCAGGCAAACGCCTGACCCGTTATTCGGTGACCCTGCGCCCGCAACTGTCGTACCTGGCGCACCGCGTCAACCAGCGCATCTTCCAGAACCTCACGGTGCCGAAAATCATCGGCATGGTTCTCGAAGAGCATGGCATCCAAAGCAACGCCTACGAATTCAAGACCGGTTCGATCTACCCCGAGCGCATCTACTGCGTGCAATACGACGAATCCGACCTGCATTTCATCCAGCGCCTGTGCGAGGAAGAAGGTATCCACTACCACTTCCAGCACAGCGCCACGGCGCACAAACTGGTGTTCGGCGATGACCAGACGGTGTTCCCGAAACTCAAGCCTGTGGCCTATCAGCAAGACTCCGGCATGGTCGCCAGCGACCCGGTGATCAAGCGCTTCGACCTGCGCCTGGAAACCCGCACCAGCCGCACCACGCGCCGCGATTACGACTTCGAAAAACCGCGCATCACCCTCGAAAGCGAAAACCGTGGCGACGCCCTGCCCGACCTCGAAGACTACGATTACCCGGGCCGTTTCATCGATCGCGAGCGCGGCAAGCACCTGGCCAAACGCGCCCTCGAACGCCACCGCAGCGACTTCCAACTGGCTGAAGGCAAAAGTGATCAGCCGTTGCTGGTCAGCGGCCATTTCCTCGCGCTGACCGCCCATCCGAAAGCCAAATGGAACGACCTCTGGCTGCTCACCGAAGTCCTCCACGAAGGCAAACAGCCGCAAGTGCTCGAAGAGTCGGTGACCAGCGACACTACCGCGCTGAAAGACGATTTCCATCAGGGCTACCGCAACCGTTTCCAGGCCACCCCATGGGACGTGCCGAATCGCCCGCCCCTGCGCCACCCGAAACCGCGCATCCTCGGCAGCCAGAGCGCTGTGGTCACCGGCCCCAAAGGTGAAGAGATCCACTGCGACCAGTACGGCCGCGTCAAAGTCCAGTTCCACTGGGACCGCGAAGGCCAGGCCGACGACAAAACCAGCTGCTGGCTCCGCGTCTCCAGCGCCTGGGCCGGCGCCCAATACGGCGGCATCGCCATCCCGCGCATCGGCATGGAAGTGCTCGTCACCTTCCTTGAAGGCGACCCCGACCAACCGCTGATCAGCGGCTGCCTGTACCACAAGGAAAACACCGTCCCGTACGCCCTGCCCGCGAACAAGACCCGCAGCACCTTCAAGACCCTGAGTTCAATGGGTGGCGGCGGTTACAACGAACTGCGCATCGAAGACAAAAAAGGTCAGGAACAGATTTATCTGCACGCCCAGCGCGACTGGGACGAGAACGTCGAGCACGACCAGAAAATCCGCGTCGGCAACGAACGTCACGACACCGTTGAAAAGAACAGCTACACGGAATTCAAGGCCGAAGAACACCACACGGTTTATGCCGATCGCAAAGTCGAAGCGCGGGCGAATGACCACCTGACCGTGGGCGTGAATCAGCACATCAAGATTGGGACTGGGCAGTTCATTGATGCTGGGCAGGAAATCCACCTGAGCAGTGGCATGAAAGTGGTGATGGAAGCTGGCGCCGAGTTGACCCTGGTCGGCGGCGGCAGCTTCATCAAAATCGATGCCGGCGGCGTGACCATGAGCGGCCCGGTGATCAACATGAACTCCGGCGGCAGCCCCGGCAGCGGCACGGGCGCCGCCCCGCTGATACCCGGCATCCTGAAACAGGCCGACGCCGACAAGGCCGGCCAGGTCCTTACCCCGGCCCAGATCAACACCCTCAAACGCAACGCACCATTCTGCGAAGAATGCGAAAAATGTAAGGCAGGTGCCTGTGCCATCTGATCGAATTACGCCCAAGGATTGGCTGGCACAACAGCCGCTACAGACTGGCGAACGCCTGTACCTGATCATCAGCGCGGCGAGCGACAGCGACGCCCTGAAAAACCTGTACCTGACCGAACCCACCGCCCAGCTCCTGCCAATCTGGGGCGGTACGCCCTACTCCACCTGGCAACCGGTGATGCCCTACGTCACCGAACTCAAGTCCAACTCCGCATTCCTGCCGTGGATCGCCGAAACCGCTGCACTCGACTGGGGCTGGTTGGCGGTGTCGCGCTCGGAGCCGAACGAAGTGTTCGAGCATTTGCGCAGCCTGACGCAGGTGAAGATGCCGGATAGCACCGAGGTGTTTTTCCGCTTCTGGGATGGGCGGCATATCTACCCGATTCTGCATGGACTGGGGGACAAGGCAGGGGAAGTGATGCCGATGTTTGAGCGGTATTTGATTAATGGTCAGGCGCTGGAGGTTGGACCGAGGGCGGTGCCGAAGGTGAAGGATTGGCCGTGGTGGGAGGTGCCGAAGCCGTTGCTGGATGGACTGACCAAAGAAAATCCGTCGACCGTCATCGGCAACATGATGCAGTGGTTGCTGGATGAACATGCCGACCTGTACTTCTCGTTCCCCGAGTTGAACTTGAAACAAAAAGTGGCGCGATTTGTAAAACGCACGCCGCTCACGGAAGAAAATTTTACCGGGCTGCTGAAAGCCCATCTGGAAAATGAGGTGGTTGTATGAGCGTTTTGATGGGTGGGATTGTTGGCAACCTCACAGCAAAGCAACCTGATGCTCAGGCAATCATCAATGACTTCAAAAAGTGCCTTAAGGACTACCGCGAGCATGCCGAAGCCTGGTATGGCGGCATTCTGGATGCTGAGCAGCAGTTCAAGGTCGGTGACGAAGTCGGTACGGCGGACAAGGACAGCAAAAAGGAAAATACTCTTTATGCCAACTGCCCGGCGAACGGCAAACTTGTGCTGGTACACAGTTTCGAATCCGCTCGCTTTGTGCCGATTGGCAATACGCCGGTGCGTTTGACGCCTGTGGTTGATGGCCGCTTCGTTGGCAAGAACGAGGTCGGCCCTGCAATCAACAAAACCATCGATTCGACCGGAATCCTGGAAGTCTCCGGGCTCACACCCAATCAGCAGTACAAAATTACGTTTTTCCCTAATCCAACTCCTGCCCAGATCGATAGCCTGTTCAACTCCTACCAAGGCGTAATCGGTGAACTCGGTGGCTGGTTGCAAACCGAGTGGAGCACCAGCTTCCTTCCGTTGTGGCAGGCCCACACTGATGCATCGTTCGGCGGTCGCGCGTTGCAAGAACTGGAAGCCGCTTGGGAAGGTTTTCTGAAAGCGATCATGGGTCTGTGGGGCGATATCAAGAGCCTCTACGACTTGGTTGCTCACCCCCGCGAGAACTACGAAAAACTGAAAAAGTTCTTCACCGAAGAACAGATCAAAAAGATCTATGACGCCTCCGCCGAGGCCATTCACACCGCCCTGTTGATTGCCAGCGATGAGCCACTGATGTGGATCTACGTCGCTGCAATTGTGGCATGGGTGCAGATGCTGCCCCCTCAGACCTGCACCGAAGTGTTGGCGCAGATGAGCACAGAATTCCTGCTGAACATTCTTGTCGGTGTCGTCCTCACCGGCGGTCTGGGCCTGGCTGTGCGTGTGGGCACGAAAGCCGTCAAAGGTGTGCAGAGCAGCGGCAAAGTCATAAAACTGATTGAAGACTTCACCGGGATGCTGATGAAGGTCAGCAAATCAAAGGGTACTACGCACACCGAGGCGTCCAAGCCGTTGTTGCTTAATGGTGATTCGAAGTTCAATCCTGCACGCAAAGCGGATGTTCAGATTGCCCCCCCCAAGCCTGCCGAAACCGCAAAAGCGCCGAAAAATAAACCACCGGCCAGCGGTGGAAAAGTTGAATCCGACGCGCAAATCCAGGCACGTAAAAAAAATGAGCCAGCATCACGTGTCGAACAGGTAGAACCTGTCGACAACGCGCCCAAACAGTCGAAAAACCCAGCGGACGAACCCGCACAATGCGTCGACAAAACTTGCTCCAACGGCGAACCTGTGTCGATGGTGACCGGCGAAGAACTGCTGACACTCACCGATGGTGAACTGGGCGGCGTGCTACCTTTCCAGTGGACACGTCTGTACCGCAGCAGTGCAGTCGAAATCGACAGCCGCCTCGGACACGGTTGGAGTCATTCGCTGTCCCATCGTTTACAGCTCGACGATGAGGGCGTTCTTTGGACAGACAATGAGAACCGCCAGACCCGCTTCCCGATGCCAACCGAACAGCGTCCGGCTATCACCAATAGTCTGGCGCAGGCAGCGATTTATCTGGGGAGTGCACCCGGCGAACTTATCTTGACCCAAGCCGGGCCAAAAACACGCTTCTACCACTTCCGCGCCGGGCGCCTGACAACGATCAGCGACGCTTATGAAAATCGGTTGCACATCAGTTATGACTTTGTTGGCCGTATTCAGCGTATCGACAATGGCGCAGGTCGAGCTCTGCTACTGCGTTACGACGACCGTCACATTATGGCCGTCGATCAACAGCAACAACGCCCGGAGTACAACGAACGTGGTGAACGCCAGGATCCGTGGCTGACCATTCAGACGCTCGTCACTTACAAATACAATGCATGCAATCAGCTCGTTTCTTCCACAAACGCAGCAGGTGAAACCGAGCATTACCGCTATAACGACCAACACGTCATCCTCGAACGACAAATGGCCGGTGGAGCAAGTTTTTTCTGGGAATGGGAGCGCGAAGGCAAGCTTTCCCGGTGCGTCCGTCACTGGGCCAACTATTCGCAAATGGAAGCTCGTTACGAGTGGGACGACAAAGGTTCGGTCACCGTTTACAACGCAGACGGCAGTGAGCTGGTCTATGTGCATGACGAAAACGCCCGTCTGGTCAGCGAGACCGCACCTGATGGCGGTGAAACGCAGAACGCCTATGACGATCAAGGTCGTCTGATCGCCGTAAAAGACCCGATGGGCGCCATCACCGAATACCAATACAGCGAGGCCGGACGCTTGATCGCGGTCATACCGCCGGAAGGTGTTCCGACCCGTTATAACTATTTCAACGGCCAACTCATCGATGTACAGCGGGGCAAGGCGCGCTGGAAATATGAGCGCAACCGTCAGGGTGACATCACCCAACAAACCGATCCGGACGGCAACGAAACCTACTACAGCTATGACCGTCAGGGCCGACTGCTGGAAATTCGTCACCCCGACGGCAGCCGCCATCAACTGGGTTGGAACAACCTTGGTCAATTGCTCGAAGAACGTCTGCCGGACGGTGGTCAGCGCAAATACCGCTACGATGCACTCGGCCGGCAAATCACCCGGCAGGACGAGTTTGGCGCAATTACCCATTACCAATGGGACGCTGCTGATCGTCTGACCCAAGTCACCCTGCCCGGCGGCGCAACCCGTGCTTTCACCTATAATCCGTATGGCCGGGTCACCGCCGAACGCGACGAGCTCGGCCGCATCACTCGCTACGAGTACGCCGACAACCTGCATCTGGTCAGCCGCCGCATCAATCCGGACGGAAGCCAACTGCGCTACCGCTACGAGAACTCACAACTCAACCTCACCGAGATTGAGAACGAGCGCGGCGAACGCTATCAGCTCGACTACTACTCGAACGGACTGATCCAGCAGGAAACCGGTTTCGACGGTCGCCGCACCGCCTACGAGTACGACCTCAACGGTCAGTTGCTGAAGAAAACCGAATTTGGTGATGACGGCAGTGAACTGATCAGCGAGTACCAGCGCGATGCCTCTGGTCGCCTGCTGGTGAAGACCCTGCCCGACGGCGAGGAAATCCACTACAGCTACGACGCCCTAGGTCGCCTGGTCAACGTCGACGACGGTCACTGGCCGCTTGCTTACGAATATGACGTGCAGGACCGGTTGATCACCGAGCACCAAGGCTGGGGTACGACGCGTTATGAATACGATAGCGTCGGCCAATTGAGCCACTGCCGCCTACCGGATGGCAGTACGCTCGATTACCGTCACCTGTCCGGCGGACGTCTGAGCAGCATCGACCTTAACGGTTCACGCCTGACCTCTCACCAGTTCAGCGCCGGTCGCGAACAACAGCGCCAGCAAGGCCTGCTGCTCAGCCAATATCAGTACGACGAACAGGGGCGCCTGCAAGCACACAGCGCCGGCCAGCGAGACAAAAATCTGTTCCAGCGTCGTTATAATTACGACGCCAACGGTAACCTCGCCGGCGTTGACGACAGCCGCAAAGGTAACCGTAGCTATCACTACGATCCCCTGGATCGCTTGATCAGCGTTCGCGGCGCAACACCGGAAAGTTTCGCCCACGACCCGGCGGGCAACCTACTCGGCCAGAACAACGAAGGCACAGCCAACCTCGCGAACGTCAAAGGCAACCGCCTGCTGATGCAGGGTGACCGCCATTACGACTATGACGCTTATGGCAACCTGATCCGTGAACGTCGCGGCGCCGGCCAAAAACTCGTCACCGAATACCGCTACGACTGCCAGCACCGCCTCATCGGCGTCAGCCTGCCCGGCGGCAGTACCGCCAGCTACAAGTACGACGCCTTCGGACGCCGAATCGAAAAAACCGTAGACGGCCACACCACCGAGTTTCTGTGGCAAGGCGAACGATTGATCGCGGAAAGCGCAGACAATCGCTATCGCAGCTACATTTACGAGCCCGGCAGCTTCCGCCCGCTTGCGATGCTCGATGGCGAAGGCCCACGCAAGGCCACGCCGTTTTACTACCAACTCGACCACCTCGGCACACCGCAGGAACTCACTGATTACAGCGGCGAGATCATGTGGTCGGCCAAATACCGCGCCTACGGAAACCTTGCGGCACTAGACGTCAGCGAAATCGACAATCCGCTGCGCTTCCAGGGACAGTACTTCGATACGGAGACTGGCCTACACTACAACCGCCATCGCTACTACAATCCGAGCACTGGACGGTTTTTGACCCCTGATCCGGTCAAGCTTGCTGGGGGGTTGAATAACTACCAGTACCTGCCTAACCCTACGGGATGGATCGATCCGTTGGGACTGAGTGGGTGTCCAGGAGGCAAAGATGGCTCCTCTGGGGTAAGTACCGAGAATCCTGAAAGCAAAACAGTCGTAAACGACGGCTCACCTCCACCTCCTGAACCGCCAAAACTTGATAAATGGAGCCGCGAACCTAAAAGCATCCAAGATCAGATGACTTTGCAAGCAGCAAAAGAAGGGCAAGGGGTCAGGATCATTGAAGGGCTAAATGACCCAAACTATAAAGGAATGGATAAATGGGAGCTCAAAGTAAAATCCAAGAATGGTAACGACTCAGTTGTACATTACGTTCGAGATCCAAACACAGGAGAACTAATGGATTTTAAATTCAAAAAACACAGCACTGATGACATAAAACCATGGGGCAACGATCCCTCTGTACCACCTGGAGAGCTTTAAACATGAAAGTAAAATGCAAGACAAACAGGATATGCGAAAACTTCACACAAGAAACAGCACTAAGATTGAAACGTCACATTTCAATCGGAGACGGCGAATTGGATTTGGAAATCGGAAAAGAATATGTGGTTTACGGCATAGAGTTCTGGGACAACTGCCCATGGATTTACATATGCACGGAATCTTACGACGAATATCCAAAACCATTCGCGTTGGATTTTTTTGAAATAACCGATAGTAAACTCTCCGCTCACTGGACCCTTAAATCAAAAGAAACATATAACAACAAAAATAAAACTCAACTCGTTTTCCCCGAGTGGGCCGCGGACGACAGTTTTTATGAAAAGCTAGTTGACGACAATGAGTTCTGCATTGCAACATTCGATAAATATAGAAAAATCATGAATTCCGAACAATCAATAAATTGAAACCGGGGAAAAGAACACTGTTTTTTCTAGATGTGGTCTAGCTTGCAATTAACAGCATTCAAAACATTACCTTAGTACATTCCAGCCTAATTATTTCTGGAGAAAAATTTCCTTTCCAACCCACTAAACAAATCGATTAAAAACGTCAAACCAGGGCAGACTAGGTCTTTTACTAGGCATTAATAACGCTTAAAGAGGATGATACGATTAGCCTAATACCACCGAGAGAAACTCCATGAGTTTTAGATCAGCGGGCGATGAAACCAACCTAAACACAGTCATTTACAGGAGCCTTGGCTTCGGAAAAATATCAATCCTTGAAACAAAAAAACAACATTGCAAAAGGTGATCATTGCAAAATGGTGACAAATCTATTTTTCCTTCCAATCCAAAAGGGTTAAAAATAAATCCGTCCCCTTTTACTTGCCAACCAAATCCCATCAAGACTTCCAAAGTAGAAAAAATGCCCTTATTACCGCTTGACGGAAACTTTATATTCTCCAAGACGCCCTGGCTAAGCTGGGACGAACTTTTATTTGGATTTCAACGAGGTTACGTCGATGAAAAAGGCATTTCGCACTTCGCATGCAACACATTAACAACCGCCTCTTCAGAGAAGGCTTATGAGCTTGCTTCGTTAGAGCCTCACGAACTTTATTTGACAAGCGACCTTCTTCAGTCTCTAACGAGCAAAAACCCGCAAACCGAAAAAGAAATATACAAGCCTTGGATTTATTTACTTCTCTCCTATTTTTTAGAAAACAAAAACTCGCTATCGAACCCCCTTGAAGTTACTGAAGAACTATATGCAGACTTTGACTACCCAGGAGAAATCTCGCCGATAGTTAGATATATGCCTATACCTGATGGTGTCGAAGGGTCCGAAGAGCGACTATATGAAAACTGGAGGCTCGCAATTTTAGAATACAAAGCTCTTTTTTCCTGCGAAAGAGATTGTATTCCGCCAACGACAACATAAAGATTATGGAGTAATCCATGCATACATTAAAAAGGGGACAGATTTATTTTCTAAAAACTGAAAATAAATCTGTCCCCTTTTCTCGAAAATAAATCTGTCCCCTTTTCTCAGTCCCCTTTTCTCAAAGGTAAGAAGGCCGATGACTCGGAAAAAACTGAGCACGACGAGGGTAGAGCGCCTCCTGATCCATACAATCGCCCATACGCAGGGGCACTACCCGCCCAGATGCAAAACAAAATACTGTTCGGCACACGCAGCCCTAGCAGCAACAAACCAATTGGCGGACACTCTTCTGAAGTACTGAAGTCTCCTGAGCACCAGATGACCGTTCTGCAAATAAACCCAGACGGAACGATAAAAGTTGAAGACTTCAAAATGATTCTTGAGCGAAAAGACGGTACCGTTGGTATGTCGGCCAAGAAAGGTGGAAAGCATACACTAGCTCCGGAAATCTGGAGTAACGATAAAATACTTTGGGTTACGGACGAAGTAGCCGCAGCACCGGGTGTGTTTATGCGAGAAGTTGACGGAGTTACAACCACTCTACACACTAAAACGATTGATGGTGTTCAGTGGCAAGTACTAAAAGACAATGGAGTCGTGACATCCTCATTTCCAGCTGGCGACGCACCTATGTCACCACCAATTTAAGTCGAGATAAACCATGAACAGCAAGACTTACGATGAATACAACTACTGGCTTGGTCAAAATGAAGACTCAAATTGGAACGAGTACATCACCGAGCAGGTAGCCCACGGAGTTTTGGGAAAATTCAATGCCGAAGACTGGCAGCTTCTGTACGATACGATCTTATCAAAAGAGGAATACTGGCAAGAACGAAGTGCTGCGGCGCTTGGGGAGCAACGATCGCCTGACGCAATAGAGATTTTAAAAAAACTTCTCGACTCCAAATTCACCGAGGTAACTATCGCCGCTGCCTCAGAACTTGATTGGACTGAAGCACTCATCGAGCATAAATATGCTGAAAAAATACAGTCAATTATAGATAACCTATCACTCGACGAGTTGGAATCTCACCCAGAGCTTGCCAACCTACTAAAAAAATCAAAAAAAACATAAACATTATTACAATCAGACTTACTAACGCAACAAAGGGGACAGATTTATTTGGACCACAAAGGGGACAGATCTATTTTCCATACTTGAGTAAAAAGGCATTGAAAATAAATCTGTCCCCTTTGAGCCACGTATTGGAATCCGCAAAAAATGTTGGTAACGACAGACTGGAGCGACCTAGAAGATGATCGACAAAGATCTTACATTACTAATTTCAGACTTCTTGAAAGAAGTGAATTCTTCACTTGAACTGTTGGAAAAAAAATTCGGTTCAAAGTCAGTCCATCAGCTATGGAGAGATAAAAAAATCGCCCAAAGAGGAGAAATATCTGATGGCATTACCTACCAGATTCATGGCAACGGCTGCATGATTGAATTTCCAGACCACTGCGTGGACTTCGATTTCGACCCAGAAGAAAGAGCTGATTGGTTCGACGCATGGCGACTTTACAATTATGCATGCGAATACCCAGACAAGTACCCCAAATATACAAAACTAGAAAATGTCGAATTAGAACTTAAAAAGCACGAACAGCAAAAAATAGTAAGCAAAATCAAAAACTCTTATTCAAATTTGTACTTCCTCCAAGACCACCAGATTTAGGAAAGAAGAACAAAAAGGCGCATTGAGGAAACTTTCAGCTCACAGAAGGCTCAAGGGATCGAGATTGCTGATCAACGGCCATATAGTAATATGTAAAAAGCATTAAAAAGGGGGCATGGATGATATAGAGCACCACTTGGAAGGAATACAATTCTGGAAACCCTAGACTTATTTGCCACAGCCAAACCAAAAACAGATATACTTTTATCAATCCTTACTGTTTAATCTATTCTAAACCCATACTACAAACAGCCCTCGAACAACATTTTAATATGAGAAAACCATTAAAATACAAATTACAGCCAATTCGAGTACCAAGCGGCTGGACAATAACAATCAACAACCTGTTCGAAGTTGACCTCACTCCTGAAACATCAGCGTGGTTCTGCAGTTCCGTCTTGTTAGGTGGAGCGCGTCGCTCGACAGGTCACTGTTTCGATTCAAGAGTTGAGCCCGAAGGTGATCCAGAGGGCGAATTCGTTACCGACTTCCTGATAATCAAATACGATAAAAAGGGCGAACCCATAAGAGCCTCGGAAACTTATCTTGGCGAATTCAGGACAAAGAGCAAGACGGCGTTCATAGAGAACATCGAGTTGTTCATGTTTGAATCATGACTCACTGATTCATGAGAGCTCTGGTCAGTTTCGACTCAACGCTCCGCCTCGATCAGGTCGTCTCCAACCTCATACTTAACCACCACCCGATTCCGATACAACCTCTCCCGCACCACCAACTCCCCCACCTGCCCCTTCTCCCTGACCTCCCGCCAAATCTCATTCTCCCGATACACCCGCCCCCCATCCCGCACAAACCGATGCCCTTCCTGAAACACGTGATACCGATACGCCCGCACCTGGTCACACAACAACTCACCCTCCAACTGCGTCTCGCCCACCTTCAACTTCAACTGAAAACTGCGATCCGTCGGGTTATGCAGCACCAGATCAACGTAGTTGTAAAAAATTGCCGCCCCAGAGCCAAACGGTAGCACTCGGCCCTCATCCGGAAACGGATCAAAGCTGTGATTGGAGCGTTCGACCACTACCAGTGGCGAGTGAATGGCCATCCAGTGAATGAGGTTGCTCAGTTGGCATATCCCGCCACCCACCCCGGTTCGTGCTTCGCCGAAAGACAGTTCCATGCCTTCAACGTAGCCGCGCTTCAGAGTCGGACGGCCGACGAGGCGGCAGAAGGAGAAGTGTTCGCCAGGTGCAATGACGACGCCGTCGATGGCGGCGACGGCGAGCTTAAGGTTGATGACTTTGTTGTGTTGCAGGGCGAGGTCGGAGTCGCCGAGTTTGCGGATGAGTTTTGAGGTGTGTTTGAGGTAGCGAAATGGCAGCCGTTCGGCCAACGCAGCAGGCCGTGCGTAGCGCTTACCGGAGCAGTGCCAGGCGATTTGGCGGAACAGCCTTTTTTGCCACACGCGCAGCCAGTACAGGGCTGGATGGTAGAGGGAGAGTGGTTTTTTCATCCGTGACACAACGGCGCTCGCCGTTTCTTCCTTGAACCGTAAAGGGGCGCGCAGTTTAGCGTGTCTGCCGCGCGATTCTGGAAATTAAGCTTCGCCTAAGGTTGCCTCGCTACCCTCCCGGCTCATGAACCCTGTCGCCATTGAATCGCGGATGAGTCTTTCTGTTATGAGTGCGTTTGATCTGCCAACCCAGCCACAGCCGAACTTCAGTCTCGTTTTGGTCAATTACAAAACCCCGGACATCACCAGGATGTGCCTGGAGTTATTGCACCAGCACGTCGTTGAACAGCGAATTCCGGTGTGGGTGGTGGACAACGATTCGGCAGATGAAAGTCTGGATTACTTGCGTTCGCTTGACTGGATCAATCTGATTGAGCGGCCTTCGCCGTGCAAAGAAGCAGGCCATATTGCCCATGGCAAGGCACTGGATCTGGCGCTGGAAAAAGTTGAAACCGATTACCTTTTCTTGCTGCACACCGACACTTTTGTCTACGACAAAGAAGTGTTTGCGATGATGATGCGCGAGTGCACGAAAAGTGCGGATATGGCGGCAGTCGGTTGTGTCGAGCAAATCAATCGGGGGGTTGTGCGTGATACCTGGCGCTTAACTTCGCGCTTTTGCAAGCATTATGTTCGCCAGTTAAAAGTCCGTTTGGGTTTGAAATCCAAACCGCCGAGACCTTATAAAGAAACTCATCTGAAAAGTTTCTGCACCTTGTGGAATGCTCGATTGATGAAGTCGCTGGACCTGCACTTTTGCATGGATGATCGAGTGCCGGGTTATACGTTGCAGGATCGGATGGCGGGTCTGGGCTATGGCATCAGGTTCCTGTCGCCACGCAAGATTTTCCGCTATCTCGATCACATCCAGGCAGGAACGGTCGCTGCGGCGGGCACCTACGGGGAAAATCACCGTCGGACGAAAATGTATCAGGCAACGATCAAGCGCTTCCAGGGCCAGCGAACCAAAACTGCGACGCACGCATGAAATTATTCGGAGCAACAAAAAGGGCGACTTTAAAATCGCCCTTTTTGTTAACTGAAATTGTATACATCCGCTCCCGAGGAGGTGTTCGCCCAGTGTAATGGCCTGGCAATCCATGCACCGGTAAAGAGCCCTGACACTGGGCGAACGGGAGGGATTTTAATAGAAGTTGGCGGTTATGTCGTCATCGACGTACATGAAATTTATGTACGAATAAGTTAATAGATATTTATCGGCGATTGCTTTCGTGAAACTTTCAAGAAAAGCAAACTCAACTAATAGTATGACTACTCTCATACATAAACTGTACAAGAGCAGTCACCCTGTAGAGTTAATACTCAACTTTCGTGTTGACTGGTCACTTTTAAGATATCGGTGTAAGTGACAAAAACGCTCTGTCCGACTTTCAGATCTTTCAGCTTGGCTTGGTTTTCAGGCGATTTCACGTCGAGGGTTTTCGACTGGCCCGCCGGGTTTTTCAGGGTTACCTGATTTTTCTTCAAATCAATTTTGGTGATTTCCAACTGCACCTGAATCTGGCGATAAGCCTCTCCGCCGGGATTATCACTGCCGGGAGCGTTACGCACTTCGCCGGAACGCTCGACGGTGCCAGGCAGACCTTTATCCACATCGGTGTCGAGGTAGGCCGCGACAGATCGCTGAACTTCGACCTTGACCAGATCGCCGACCTTCAGATTGGCGAGGTTTTTCGCTTTGTCGCTGAGCTGAACGTGAACCTGACGACCCTCAGCGCCTTCCAGCACGACCTGATGATTGGCTGCATCAACGGACACCACTTTGGTGGTGACCTGATCTGCCTCGATGGTGGCGGACAGGGGTATCTCGGCGGCAAACGCGCCAAGGCTGGTGGCGGACAGAAGGGTTGCAAGGGTGATCGACTTGGCCAGTGCATGGAGCTTCATAAGCGTACTTTCCCTGTAGTGAGTGGCAGCACCCGGCGCCGGACTCGTCCCAGGCGTCAGGTGTGTCACTGAGCATAGATGCTGTTCAGGGCTTGACCTTGGTGTGTGGTGCGGCGGTTTCTTGCGCGGTGGATTCGCCACTGGCGGTGCCTTTGCCGCTTTCCTCGCGTTTCTTCGGATCGGTGGGCCGCAATGCATCGTTGTCGCGCTCGGTTTCCCCCGCTGGCCGGGGTTCGTCGGGGTGCTCGTTTTCGGATGTCGGTTTCATCGGGGTAGTCCTCAGGCTTCGGGGCCGTCCATTTCGCGGGCGACGTTAATGGCGGGCGAGTCCTTTTGTAGAGGTTGAGAGATCAAATGGAGTTCAACTCAATCCATGCACTCCCTCAGTAACCGGTCATTTCCAGATAGCCCTGCCCGCCATGACTGCCGTTGATGCGCACCGGGCCTTCCCAGTAGGGAATGCGCAGGTTCATCCACGCATTGGGGTTGAGCGCCGACAGGCTGATGTCGAGGTGTTTTTCCGGGATGCTGATCGACCAGCGCACCGGCATCGAGCGGCCAGCGACCTGGGCAGTGTCTTGCGGCGTGAGTTTGATCTGCTCGCTGTGCAGGGTTTGCGTCTGGCCGTCAGCGTTGATCCAGGTGCCGGTCAGATAAGGCGCACCGTTCTTCTGGCGCATGCGGTACAGCATGACGTGTTCGCCACTATCCAGATGCAGGGAGAACCAGTCCCAGCCGGTCTGGTTGGCGGTCAGCGGTTGGCTGCTCCACTCGCGGTCGAGCCAGGCCGGGCCGCTGACGGTGTAGGTCTGGCCGTCGATCTGCAAGGTGCCGCTGGCCTGGAAAAACGGCTGGCTGTAGTAATACGACGCCTGCCCCTCCTCCGATTTCTGACTGAATCCTTTATCACCCTGCAGCACCAGCGGACGGCTGGAGGTGAGGTGTAGTTGATAGGCGAAGGATTTATCGCGCGCACTCAGTTGCAGGTCAGTCAAAGGATCCTGCGCCTGACTGGCGAACATCCAATCGTCGATCCACGCCTCGAACGGCACCAAACGCACGCCAGCCTGACCGACGCCACCCCGGGCATAGCGTTCGGCAGCATGATGCACCGAGCTGGAAGTCACCGCTGCATGCCCCAGCCAGATCGTTTGATTGCCCCACCCTGTTTGCTCCGGCACTGGTTTCAATGCACTGCGAAACAGCGTCCATTGCACGCCAAATTCATTGCCCTGCTGATCCTTGAGATTGGCGGTGACGTACCACCACTCGATGCGAAACCCGTCGTGGGCAGCATGATCCGCCGGGAAGCTGAACACCCGTCCCGGCACCACCGGAGTAAATGCCTGTGCCTGATCGCCCATCCCGGCAAAACCCTTCTGCTCAGGCGCTGACTGATCGCAGCCAGCGAGCAACAGCACAAGCATCAGCACAACGAGGTTAATCCTCATGGGCAAACGTCCTCAGCAGATCCACCGGTTGCGTGCGGTACAGCGAATACAATGGCCACGCCGAGGCCAGCAAAGTCGCGAGCAACGCCAAGCCCATCAACTGCACCAATTGCCACGGAAACACTCGCAACGGCAGACGCCAGCCAAACGCCTGCACGTTGATCACCGCATCCAGGCACCACGCCAGCGCGATGCCCAATGGCAGCGCCAACACCAGCGTCAATACTGCCAGCAGCCAGGTCTGGCCGAGGTTGAGCAGCATCAACTGACGTCGCGTCACGCCCAACGCCCACAGTGGTGCGAGTTGGCCGAGACGACTCTGGCTTTGGGTCAGCAGGCTGATAAACAGCGCCACGCCCGCGACCGCCAAGGTCAGGCTATTCAGCGCGGCGGTGGCGGCGAAGGTGCGTTCGAACACCTGAACCGACCAACCCTTGAGCCGCGCCTGATCGACGATTCGACTGTCATCCAGTTGGAAGCGCGCCTGCAACGCACTCACGAATGCAGGAATGTTTTGCGGGTCGATGCGCAGATTGAACCGGTTTGGCGTCAGTTGTGGCCAGCCGCGCAGCAGGTGATTGATGTTGACCAGCAAATGGCCCTTGGGGTTGCCGTAATCGGCGTAGATGCCGACGATGCGCGGCGACCAGGCGCCATTCGGTGCGGGAATCGTCAGGCGATCACCCGCGCGCACTTTCAGCCGTCGCGCGAGTTGCTCGCTGAGCATCACCGCATCGTCCGTTGCCAGATGCGCCCACGGATCACTGCCGCTGGCGTCTAGCAACGGCCAGTGCTGACGATAATAAGCATGGTCGATCACCCCGAACACATCCGCCGGCCAGCCTTGCAGCGTTACCGACACCTGCCAGTTGGGCAGTATTGCCGTGACCTGCGGCTGTTGTTTCAGCCAGCTGTACATTTCGCGGGCCTGAGCCGGGTTGGTCGGATTGATGTAAAGCTCGGCGCTCAGACGTTGTTCGAGCCAGTCGTTGAAGGTCTGGCGAAAACCGGCGGTCATGCTGCCGGCGCCGATATTGGCGGCGAGTGCCAGGAGCAAAGCCATCAGCGCCAGACTCAATGCCGGAAGTTGCTGCCGGCAGTCGGCGAGAAACCACTGGCCGAGCACTGAGCGACTGCGTCCGAGCAACGGACTCAATATCGCACTCAGCAACACAGGCAAGGCCAACGCGGCACCGAGCAACAACCCCGCCATCAACACAAAACCGCTGGCCAGACTGTCGCCCCAGATCAACGCCACCAGCGCAATCACGCCCAACACCAAGGCCAGCCAACCCTGGCGACGCAGCCAACGCGCATATTGCTGGTGCCAGGCTTGCGGATCGGCCACCGCCAACAGCGGCAAACGCGCCGCCCGCAACAGGCTGTTGGCCCCGGCCAGCAAAGCTCCAAACAGACTCAAACCAATCCCGCTGAACCACCACCAGGGGCTCAAGCGCAACTGCCCCGCCACTTCCGCGCCGTACAAACCGCGCAGGCTGGCGGCGACATCCGGCAGCAAGACGCTGGCCAGCCAATAACCGCTGACCACGCCGAACACGCCGCCGATCAGTGCCAGCACACCCAGCTCAACCACCAGACAGCCAATCAACATCCGCGCACTGACCCCACAGGCTCGCAGTGTGCACAGCAAGCCGCGCCGTTGTTCCAGAGCAAGGCCAATGGCCGCGTGGACGATGAATAAACCGACCAGGAACGAGAGAAATCCCAAGGCATCAAGGTTGAGATGAAAGCTCTCGGTCAGTCGCGCCAGATTGTTTTCCTCGCCACTGCTCTTGAGCTGCAATTGGCCTTCAAACGTGGCCGGTAACTCGCCGTGGAAATCCTTCGGCAGTAACAGCCGTGACAGTTGTCCGGGTTGTTCGAGCAAGGTTTGCGCGACGCCGATATCCACCAGTAACACGCCGGGTGCCATATCCTTTTGCGCGCGCAGCGGCGGCAACGTCTGGCCAGTGATCGTTTGCGGCGTGGCGCCTTCGCGCAGGTTCAAGGCCTGCAAGGTTTCCGGGGAAATCCACGTACTGCCCGGTGGCGTGAAGAACTCGACGATGCGTTCGATCGGCATCGCCTCCCCGGCCACCGCAGAATCGGCCGGCAGTGACACCGGCTCAATACCCATCACCTGCAGACGCTGATTGTCGTGATCCTTGAGGTTCAAGCGGCCCTGCAACAGCGGCGACACCGGCCAGCCCTGACGGCGCAGATCGATGAACCATTGCTGCGGGAACGTCGCGTCGCTCGGCGTGCTCAGGCTGGCCTGCGGTTCGCCGCCGATCAGTTGGCTGGCGCGGGCGTAGCTGTCACGGGCCTGACTGTTGAGCGCCTCGACACCGGTCAACAGGCTGGTGGCCAGCCACAACCCGGTCAGTACGCTGAAGAACTGCACCGGGTGCCGCCGCCAATGGCTGAGCAGCGCGCGCAGGGTTTGCCAAAAGACGATCACGTCAGCCGCCCGTTGGAGAGCACCACCCGCTGCGCCAACCGCGCTGCCAACCGGGGGCTGTGGGTGACCATCAACAAGGTTGTTGGTGTGTCATCGAGCAACTCCAGCAACAGGCGCAGCACTTCGTCGCTGGTCGCTTCATCGAGACTGCCGGTGGGTTCGTCGGCCAACAGCAGTTTCGGCTGCGAGGCCAGCGCCCGGCCCAGTGCGACCCGTTGCTGTTGGCCACCGGACAATTGCTCGGGATAGCGCTTGAGCAAATCGCCCAGCCCCAGACGCTGCACCAGATGCGCCTGCCAACGCGGTTCATGACGCCCGGCCAGGCGCGCCTGAAACGCCAGATTGTCCTCGACGCGCAAACTGCCGATCAGGTTGAACTGCTGGAACACCAGACCGATTTCCGTGCGTCGCCAGTTGGCCAGTTGCGCTTCGTTCATGCTTTCGAGGCGATGCTCACCGCTGCGAATGCTGCCGCTGTCAACCTTGTCGAGGCCAGCCACCAGATGCAGCAGGGTGCTTTTGCCACTGCCGGATTCGCCCATCAGCGCCAGGCTGCTGCCGGGTTCGAGCGTCAGGTCGACGCCTTGCAGCACCGGTAGCGGGCCTTGGGGGGTGACATAGCTTTTAAAGACATCCAGAACATGAAGCATGCCGTCATCCAAAAGTTGCAAGTGGCTCAAGGATAGCGGCCGCGGGTGTTTTTTGTGGGCCGGTACCTGTCAACTCTGACAGTAGCGCAGTACAGGGCACGGGTATCTAATAGGCTCGCCCATTAGACAGGCCGTCGAACAGGGACAGTTGAGTGCAAAAGGCAATGCCAACATGAAGACAACCATCGTGTATGAATCGCTCCCTGCTTTGCTCAAATGCACCTCCCGGGTCATCGAGGTCATCACAGTGGGGCGTGAACCCGGCGCCATCGCCCTGCACCCGAAACTGCCGGTTGCCTATGTATGCAATACCGAAGGCCGCAGCCTGTCGATCATTGATCTACAGTTGCACAGAGTGAGCGCGCTGATACGACTACCCATCCGGCCCATGGCGATCGTCATCGATAACAGCGGTATGACCGCTTATATAACCGGCCTCGATCAACCGCTGGTACTGGCCATCGATACCCGCCGCCAACGTATCCGTCAGACCATCAGCGCTGCCCAAGGACATTCGTTTGCACTCAGCGCTGACGGCGCGCGGTTGTTTGTGCACAGCAATAGCCATGTAAACGGGCATATCCATGAGATTGATACGGCGAGCGCCAAAGTCGTCGCCTGCTTCGATACCGGGCCGTTCACCAGTGGCGCGGCATTGAGTGCCGACGATCGGTTGTACTACTGCGACTACATCCATCATGAACTGCGGTTCCTGAACACCCGCAATGCCGAGACGCAGATTGTTTTGACCCTCCCCAGCTCATTTGAGGAGGTGACTCTAAGCCCCGACAATCAGTTGGCCTACGTGCCCTATCGCAGCGCCGATAGCAGCACTGCGGTCATCGATCTGGGCAGAGGCAAACTGATTGACTTGATCCCGACCGCTCAATTACCCCACGGGTTTTTCGTCAGCGCGGACGGCCGTCTCGCCTGCTGTTGCAGTGCCGGCGAACGAACGGTCTCAATCATCGATACCGTATCGCGGCGCAGTATTCACACGTTTACGGCCGGCGAATATCCGCAAAGCCCTATGTTCAGTCGCGACCGTCAGCAACTGTATGTCTGCGACTCGTCAGCCGATGCGCTCTGGGTGTTTGCCTTGCAAACCGACTGAGCGTTTGCCTCGAAACCTACTGCCCCGCCGCCACACTGGTCGCAGCCTGCGACGGCGTCACAATGCTACCCAGATCAATATGCTTCCATTCAGGCTTGGCCCCCAGCCGCGCATTAAAGCGATAATTGAAGGTGAACTCATCCCCCGTCGGCACCGTCAACGGCTTGCCATACACCGCCTCGATCCCCGCCAGGTCGTAACCCATCAACTGCAACAGAGTCGGGAAGATGTTGTAGTGACTGGAGCGATCCTTGTTCGCCGCCAGTTGAGCGGGCCAGTCCAGTGTCTTCAGGTTGCTGCCGGAAATCACCACCAACGGCACCAACCCCTCTTCCTCCACCGGATCGCCTCCACAATGCGTGTTGAGCCCTGGATTGCCACGCTCATGCAGATCCTGGCCATGATCGGAGGTGTAGATCAGCAACGCATTGTTGAGGTTGGCCTGGGCAAACACTCGCGAAAAGAACTCGCCGACATTCCATAAAACAGTGTTCTTGTAGGCGTTGCGGTACAGCACCCAGTCATCCGGCTGACCGTTGAAACCGTTACGCTCGCCAGTGTCGGCCACTTCAGTGAACTGCCCACGCGGCAAGGTCGGACGGTACGCCATGAAGGCATCCGGATATTTATCGTGCACCGGGAAATGCGCGCCGACCTTGTTGATCAGGATCAGCTCTGACTTATCGTCGTTGAGCAGACTGATCAGCTTCGCCGCTGCGGCCATGTCGCGGTCGCGCACGCTGGTCTGGTCGAATTGCACAAACTCGTCGATGTCCTTTTTCTCGGCGTCGTTCATCAGGTTCTGCAGGTTGCCGGCCGTGCGCTGGGCGTCGATATATACGGTGCGCAGCCCGGCATTTTTTGCGTACTGCCAGATTGACGGCAACGTGCTGTTGATGCGCACGTAGTCGGCGCGGGTGCCGCCGTAACGCAGGGTGATGTTGGTGTCGGCGCTGCAATTGGCAATGGACGCGGCGTAACCGTAATTGAAAATGTCTACGCCGGCCTGCGGTTGTTTGAGGTTGCTGTGCACGCCGAACGGCGCGTTGATGTCCAGGTAATTGCCGGAAATGCTTTCGTCGATGATCAGCACGATGTCATGGCCGACCGCTTGCGCGTTGCGCGCCAGCGTTACCGGTTCACGCGGGCCGACGGTGTTGTGCAGTGCTTCATAGGCAAAAAGATTCAGATAGGCCAGCGGCGTGTACATGATCGGCAAGCCACGGGCGCCCTCGCCTGCACGCAAAAACAGCACCGCACTGAGCAACAGCACGCCACAGATCGGTGCCGCAACACGCAATGCATTCGGCACCCTCAGTGAATGCCGTGGTTTCAAACCGATGCCAAACAACAGCAACAAGCCACTGAGGGCGCCGTGGATGATCGCGTCGCGATACTGGTAAGCCGCCTCCTGAATGAAGCCGCCGGAGTACACCAGCGAGACGAAGCTGCTGTAGTTCAGGTAATCCGCCGTGACCCGGGTATAGACATCAAAAAACACCGCCGAAACAAACATCGTCAATGCGAATAAATGTCGAACGAGAGTGTGCCGTATATAGGCCGTTAGATATAACGCTAAAGTAAGCGCCAAAAACATCGCGCCAAAAAGAAGCACAGCAAAACCCAGGCCGATAGCATTTAACCGCTCTATGTAATATTCGGAATAAAGCAGCAAATAAACAATTAAAAGCAGTTCTTTGGCGTATCTGAACATGGGCAATACCGGTCGTGCAAAACGGCAGAGGGTCAAGGGATTGTCGGTCAAAACCTGACACTAGCACCCGGCCATCAAAGCGCAAGAATTGACTGTTTTTTTTAGAAAGCGTCAAAAAAAAGATGACTCAAATCTGACACACCACAAACGCTACAAGCCTTAAGACTAGAGGCTTACGACCATCCATCGCTTATTTGAAATCTGAACAAATCTGCAAAAAATCAACAAATCTAATCGCAGCAATGACTTGATGGCTAATCGCCAAAAAACGCTCAAGTGTTATACAGGTGCAACATGTCATTTTGCTGACACGCTTTTCAAACCCTGCGCTATACCCCTTTTACAGTCTTCTTCCGAACTTCTTCTTTTCGCTCTATCGAGGGTGCGCAGATGGACGTGAGCGTATTTGGCACGGGCTATGTTGGACTTATACAAGCCGCCGCACTTGCAGATGTCGGTCATCGGGTTTTATGCGTTGATATTGACCCGAACAAGATTAAACAACTGCAACAAGCCGTGCCGCCTATTAGTGAACCAGGACTCTCCAGCACCCTTGAAGAAAACATTAAGGCCGGGCGCCTGCTGTTCAGCACCCAGGCCAGCGACGCGGTCGAGCATGCCGAATTGATCTTCATCGCGGTCGGCACTCCGGCCGATGAGGACGGTTCCGCCGACCTCAGCCACGTACTCAATGTCGCTCGGCAAATCGCTTCGCACATGGAGGCCGATCGCACGCTGATCATCAAGTCCACGGTGCCGGTCGGCACGGCGGATCAGGTGTTGGCCGCCGCCAACAGCGAATTGCTGCGCCGCGGCAAAATCGATTTGCAGGTACGCGTGGTGTCCAACCCCGAGTTTCTCAAGGAAGGCAGCGCCCTCGCCGACTGCATGCGCCCGGACCGGATCATCGTCGGCACCCGCGACGAAGAAGCCCGCGAGCAGATGAGCGAGTTGTACGCACCGTTCTGCCGCAATCGCGAAAAACTGATGTTCATGGACAACCGCAGCGCCGAGCTGACCAAGTACGCGGCCAACGCGATGCTCGCCACCCGCATCAGTTTCATGAACGAACTGGCCAACCTCACCGAACTGCTCGGCGCCGATATTGAAGCGGTGCGCAAGGGCATCGGCTCCGACCCGCGCATCGGTTACCACTTTATCTATCCGGGCTGCGGCTTCGGTGGCTCGTGCTTTCCCAAGGACTTGCGCGCCCTGCTGCACACCGCCGAACACAACGGCATGCCGCTCAAACTGCTGCGCAGCGTCACCGACGTCAACGATCTGCAGCGGCACATTCTCTTCAGCAAATTGAAAGCGCAGTTCCCCCAAGGCCTGGCCGGCAAGTCCATCGCCATATGGGGACTGGCGTTCAAACCGAACACCGATGACATGCGTGAAGCGCCCAGCCGCTACCTGATGGATGCGTTATGGGCCGAGGGCGCCAGCGTGCAGGCCTACGATCCGGAAGCCATGTCCGAATGCCGACGCATTTACGGCTACCGCAACGATTTGCACCTGTGCGCCACCCGCGACGACACCCTCGAAGACGCCGATGCACTGGTGATCTGCACCGAGTGGAAAAACTTTCGCGTGGTGGATTTCGAGCTGCTGGCCAGCAAACTGCGCTCACGGGTGGTGGTCGACGGACGCAACCTTTACAACCCGGAACATCTCGCCGCAGCGGGTCTGCATTACAGCGGCATCGGCCTGCGCCACATCGCCCCCGAAGGGCTGCGACCATGAAGATTCTGGTCACCGGCGCGGCTGGCTTCATTGGTGCCCATTGCGTCCTTCGGCTGATGCGCGACGGGCACTCGGTGGTCGGCCTGGACAATTTCAACGCCTACTACGACCCGCAGCTCAAGCACGACCGCGTGCAATGGGTGCGCGGGCAGGTCGGCGATTTCCAGCTCGCCACGGTTGACCTGGCCGATGCGTCGGCCATCGACGCGCTGTTTGTCCGTGAACGTCCGCAAGTGGTGATCCACCTCGCCGCGCAGGCGGGTGTGCGTTATTCACTGGAAAATCCGCGGGCGTATCTGGACAGCAACCTCAACGGTTTCCTGAACATTCTTGAAAGCTGCCGGCATTACCCGGTCGAGCATTTGATCTACGCCTCATCCAGCTCGGTGTATGGCGCCAACCAGCACACGCCCTACTCGGTGAAGGACGGGGTCAATCATCCGCTGTCGCTGTACGCCGCGACCAAGAAAGCCAACGAGCTGATGGCCCACAGTTACAGCCATCTGTTCGGCATTCCCTGCACCGGCCTGCGCTTTTTCACCGTGTACGGCCCTTGGGGTCGGCCGGACATGTCGCCGATCCAGTTCGCCCGGGCGATCAGCCAAGGCGAGCCGCTGAAGCTGTTCAACTATGGCGAGCACCAGCGCGACTTCACCTACATCGACGACATCATCGAGAGCATCGCCCGTCTCATTGATCAGCCACCGCTGCCCCAGCCCGAATGGGATCGCGAGCAACCCGACCCGGCCAGCAGCATGGCGCCATGGCGGCTGTTCAACATCGGCGGGCAACACCCTGTGGCACTGAAAACCTATCTGGCGCTGATGGAAAAACACCTCGGCCAGAAAGCCATTGTCGAGCTGCTGCCGCTGCAACCGGGCGACGTGCTCAATACCTGCGCCGAGGCCAGCGATCTGGCCCAGGCCACCGGGTTTCAGCCCCGGATAGAGCTGGACGAAGGACTGGGGCGGTTCATCGCCTGGTTCCGCGACTACTACCCCACTGCCTATCGCCCACGTGCCGCTCGCGGCTGAATTTATGTGGAGGACTCCATGACTGGACATGAAAAAGGTGTGCCGATCCAAGAGATGCGTCGTGACAAGCGCGTCGACCCCGAGCACCGAATGCGCCTCGATGCGGCGATTCACCGCCAGGGCCGCGGCTGGTTCACCGGTCGCGATGGCGGTCGGCCATGGCAACTGTCGCGTACCAATCGGGTGGTGGCCTGCTTCGGCGCACTGACGATTCTGCTGTTGATTTCGCCGCTGTTGATTGGCCTGGCACTGATCATCAAATTCACCAGCCAAGGGCCGGTGATGTTCGTGCAGAAACGCACCGGCTACCGCGGTCGCAAGTTCGGCATGTACAAATTTCGCACCATGGTCGCCAACGCCGAAGAGCTGAAAGAGTCGCTGCGTCACCTCAACAAGCACGGGGTCGACGCCATCGACTTCAAAATCGACAAGGACCCACGCATCACCGGCATCGGCAGTTTTTTACGGCGCACCAGCCTCGACGAACTGCCCAACCTGATCAACGTGGTGACCGGTGACATGCGTCTGGTCGGCCCCCGCCCGACCTCGTTCAACGCTTACCGCTACAAGGACAACCACCTCGCACGTCTGGCTATCTACCCCGGCATGACCGGCCTTTGGCAGATCTCCGGACGCAGCAACATCGACTTCGACCAGCGCGTTGAGTTGGACCTCAGCTACATCGCCGAGCAAAGCCTTTTGCTTGATCTGAAGATCCTGTTGAAAACCCCCTTCAAAGTATTCAGCGGCCACGGAGCAAGCTAATGGACGGTTCAACCAACAAAAGCCTGAGCATTGCCAACCCCAGCGAATCGAACCTGACGTCGACCGTGCTGGATCTTGATCTGCGGATCCTGTTCCTGACCGCCGCCAACCCCGGTGCCGGCACCACCACCAGCGCTTTGGCGCTGGCCAGTCAACTGGCGCAAATGAGCAGCGGCCAAGTGCTGCTGGTCGACGCCAGCCAGTCGGCGAGCAATCTCACCCAGCAGTTGAACCTGAGCAAAGAGCGCGGTCTGCGTGACTTGCTGTTCAATCCGGATAACCCACCACTGCTGCAAGACTGCGTGGTGCAGGTGTCGAGCCTGCCATTTCACGTACTGCCCAATGGCCGGCCGATCCGCACCATGGAACACCTGACCGCCGAGCGTTTGAGTCCGTTGCTCGACCAGTTGGGCAGCCAGTACCGCTTCGTGGTGATCGATGGCGACGCGGTGTACTCCGCCGCCGACACGCTGGTCATCAGTACTCAGGTGGATGGCGTGGTGTTTGTCGTTCGCGCCGAAGACACCCGCTGGGAAGTCGCCCAGGCCGCCGTGCAACGCCTGACTCAGGCCGGGGCAAAAGTGGTCGGTAGCGTGTTCAACCGGCGCAAGTACTACATGCCTAAATGGCTTTACAAAAACCTGTAAGCGAACGCAAAGGATGACGCCATGAACGCCAAGATTCTTGTGCTGCTGATGCTGCCGCTCGCGGGCTGCTCAAGCACCTCCGAAACCCAGACCATGCCGGTGAATATCCTCACCGCCGCCCCGGCCAACGCCCAGGCGACCGACATGCCGAAGATCGAGCAGACCCTGCGCCCACAGGATGTGCTTGACGTGATTTTCCACATCAGCACCAGCGGCTCGGACGCTTATCGCGTGCAGTCGGGTGATCAGATCGGTCTGAACTTCACCGCCGCCAGCCAGCTCAACGGCAACCAACTGGTGCTGCCGGACGGCACCATCGAACTGCCGGGCGCCAACACCTCGGTGAAAATCGCCGGGCTGACCAGCGAGCAAGCGCGTGAGGAAATCCAGCGTGCGTATCAGCGCAAACAACTGTTCCAGCCCAACCGCAATCAGTTGACCGTGCAGATCATCAGCCCGCTGACCAACGAACAAAACCTGAAAAACGCGCTGAATCACCCAGCCACCGGCATGAGCCGCGAGATCACTGTGGGCACTGACGGCTACGCCAGTTTCCCCGAGATCGGTGCCGTGCCGCTGCAAGGCATGACCGTCAATCAACTGGAAACCTTCCTTAACCAGAGGTACGCAAAACTGCCTGGTCGGATGACTGTGGATGTGCTGCTCAAATCCACCGCCGGCAACGAGATTTACGTGCTCGGTGAAGTCGGTCAGCCAGGCTCCTACCCGATTCGCCGGCCGGTCTCGGTGCTTGAAGCGCTGACCTTGGCGCGCGGAACCAACGTCAAGGCGCGGCTGGACTCGGTGGTGATCATGCGTCGCAACGGCAATCAGGTGCAGGCCGTGCATTACGACGTAGAGAAAGCCCTTTCCGGCGATGCTTCGCAGATCGCGTATCTGCAACCGGACGACATGCTCTTCGTACCGAAAACCAAACTGGCCAGCGCCGGCGAACTCGCCCGGCAATTGGCCGACGTGGTGTTGTTCCAGGGCGTCGGTTTCAGCTTCGGCTACCGCGTCGACAACAAAGACAGTGATAACTAACTCTCAGGTGACCGACCATGAACCCAAAGGAAAACTACCTGCATGAGTTCTTCAGGATTTTCTTCGCCAACAAGCAACTGGTGAAGCGCGTCTTCCTGACCTTTGCAGTCATCGCCCTGCTGCTGCCCCTGTTGCTCAAACAGAGCTTCGATATCACCGCGCAAGTGATCGTGCAGTCGAAAAAACTCTCCCAGGGTGACGCCACCACGTCGCTGACGGTGGACAACGCCACTTTCATTCCACCTTCACTGGCGGACATGGAAACCGAGAGCAATATCCTCCGTTCGCCAGCACTGATCCGCCAGACCATCAGCGAATTGCGCGACAAAGGCGAATACACGCCTTCGCCGGGCATCTTCAGCAAACTGGTGAGCGAGCCGTTCAAGCGCTACATCAGTTCGCCGCTGCGCCAATACGTGATCAACCCGACGCGCAACATGCTCGGGCTGGAAACCGATCCGGTGCGTGACACGGCGCTTGATGCGTTGACCCAGCAAGCCATCGACAGCCTGAAAATCGAGACCCTGCCCGGCTCCAACGTGATCTCGATCATCTACAGCTTCCCTGACCCGCATCAAGGCACGACGTTTGTCTCCGCTCTGCTGCAAAACTACCTGTTCAGCCGCCAGGCGCTGCAATCGATCGACCTGCCACAGTCCTTCTATGAATCGAAGAAGCACCTCTATCAAGTGCGCCTCGATGGCTTGGAAGGCAACCGTCAGGCCCTGCTGGAGAGTGTCGGCGCGTCCGATCCGAAGGAAGAAATCACCTTCCGTTTGAACGCGATCAACACCGAAGAGCAAGCGCTGAACCTGTATCGCGACCGCCTGCTGCAAAGTCAGCGCTGGCTCGAATACCTGAAAACCGCGATGACCGCCGCCAGCACCAGCAAACTCAACGATTACACCTTCCCCTTCACCTTCACCACCACAGTGGACAACGTGGCGTTCGAGGATCGGGAAATCAAACAGATGGGCGAGCAACTGACCACCCAGGTCAGCCGCTATATGAATGACCTCGCCGTCTTCCAGCCCAGCAGCGAACCGATGCTGTTGACCCGCGAGCAGATCGCCCGCACCCGTCAGCAATTCCTCAAAGTGGTGAGCAATCGCATTCAGGAACGCACCAACGATCTGGCAGTGGTGCAACAGGTGATCGATCAGAAAACCGCGCGCATCACCGAGTTCAAGGCGCGCATCCGCGACCTGCAGCAAACCCAGAGCAAGCTGCGGCAGATGGACACCGAAATCGACGCCTTGCATGCCGCGTTCTCGACCTACGCTCAGCGCTTTGCCGAAAGCAGTACAACCGGTGCGCTAAACGATGATCTGTCCAACGCCCGGGTATTGAGCCCGCCGTTCGAACCGACCGAAGCGGCGTTTCCCAAGCCGGGGCTGATTATCCCGTTCGGCATGCTCACCGGTCTGCTGCTGGCGATCGCTTTCGTCTACGTGCGTGAGTTCTTCGATCATCGCTTCAAACATCCGGCACAAATCAGCCACGAACTGGGCATTCCGGTGCTGTTGGTGATCAACGACCAAAACGTGCTGCCGAGCAATCCACACAAGAACTGGACGGTGCCAAGCTTCTTGCACTGGGTGCGCAATTGAACACCGCGCCTACCCCGAACGCCGCGCTGCCGATCATTCATTTGCTCAGCAGCGGCGGGTTCTATGGAGCCGAGCGGATGTTGCTGGATCATTGTCTGGCGACGCCGGGGCAGCATCAGGTGCTGTTTCTCGACGCGCCGCCAGAACTGATCGCGCGCTTTCGCGAGGCCGGGGTGGACTGCCAGGGCTGTGCCGGGCTGGGTGAATTGCTGCGGCACTTGCGTCAACGGCAACACGAGCAGCCGCTGATCAACACGCACAACTTCAAAGGGCTGCTGTTCGGTTGGGCAGGCGCAACGCTGTTGCGCCTGCCGCTGGTGATCACCCAACACGGGTTCACCCCGCGTAGCCGCAAGCAAAAGTTCTACACCTGGCTCAGCCTGCAACTGTGCCGCACTGCTTCGGTAAACCGGGTGGTCTGCGTGGCGGAAAGCATCGCCGTGTTGCACCGTCAGGCCAGTGTCCGGGCGGAGAAGTTGCAGGTGATCCCCAATGGTTTGCCGGCCGCCCCTGCGCAGATGGTCCACAACACTGATCGGCCACGCTGGCTCGCCGGATATGTCGGTCGGCTCAGTAGCGAGAAAGGCCCGGATCTGTTTCTTGATGCGCTGATTCCACTGTGTCATCAGCATCCGCAATTGGACGCTGTGATGCTCGGCGACGGCCCGGAACACGAGGCATTGCAGGCGCGTATCGACGGCGCCGGCTTGAAGCAACGGATTCGCTTGCCCGGTTATCAGATCGCGATGCAACCCTGGTGGCAGCAACTCGATGCGCTGGTGATCAGCTCGCGCACTGAGGGCACGCCGATGATTTTGCTGGAGGCGATGCAGGCCGGTGTGCCAGTGGTGGCGTTCGGTGTTGGCGGGATTCCCGATGTGCTGGAACACCGGCACAACGGGTTACTCGCCGAACCGGCCGACAGTGCTGCCCTCGCCCGCCAGCTCGACGCGCTGTTGAACGAACCGAAACTGGGGCGGCAACTGCGCGACAACGCAAAACGCACGCAACAGGATCGCTACGACCTCAAGGCGTTGGCCGAACGCTGGTCGCAGCTGTACATCCGCACGGCACGGGAGGCACGCGCATGATTTTCCCGCTCTCGATCGTCAGTTTGCTCGGTCTGGTCTGCATCGCTTTGCTGGCCAGCCCTTATCCTTATCTGGCGCCGGGAGCGGTGCTGGGCCTGGTGGGTTTCGCGGTGTTGTATCGCAAGCCGACCTGGGGCCTGCTCGGTATCGTTGCGCTGGTGCCGTTCGAAGGTTTCTTCAAGGACAGTCTTCTGTCTGGAAGCAAACTCCTCGGCGCTTCGCTGGCAGTGATCCTGATGTTGCAACTGGCTCTGCACCAGATGCCCTCGGAGCGCCTGCGCAGCAATATCTGGCGTTACTTGATCTGGTTCATGGTTCTGTACTTCCTGAGCCTGTTCAATACCGATGACATGGGCATGTCGCTCGGGCACCTGCGCGAACTGAGTGTCGGCCTGGTGCTGTTTGTCATCACCCTGCTGATCGGTCGCGAACTGAACCTTGATCTGTTCGCCCGACTGGCGACTCTGGCCATCAGCACCACCTGCGCCATGGCCATGTTCTCGGCAAAGTTCCAGGATCAGGGCCGTGCCGCCGGGTTGCTCGAAGACCCTAACGCTTTTGCCATGCTGATCGCCTTCGCCATTCCGCTGGCGCTGCTGCTGGTGATCCGCAGCCCGAACCTGTTGCATCGGTTGTTCTGGGGCGGCTGCTGCATTCTGTTACTCGGTGGCATGACGAAGACCGAATCGCGCTCGGGGCTGGTGGTGGTGGCCTTGAGTCTGTTGATCGGCTGCTGGCATTACCGCTCCCAACTGACGCGGATTCGTCCTCGGCATTTAGGCTTCGCCATGCTTGGCGCGGCAATCGTGATTCCGTTGGCCATTTATGCGATGCCCGCCGGCTACATGGCGCGCATCCAGTCGCTGAGTATCCTCAGCGCCGGCTCCAAGGCGCAGGACGAGTCCCTTGGTCGCCGCGCTTCGTACATCGTGGTTGGCAGCCAGATGATCCGCGAGAACCCGCTGCTCGGTTCCGGCCCGGGCACCTTCCCGCTGCACTACGCCACCACCGGTTACGCCAAGGCGTTTTCCGCCAACCGCAAGATCGGCGACCTGTACCGCCGCGCCCACAACACCTACCTGGAAATCTTCAGTGAGATCGGCGTTCCGGCCGGCCTGTTGTTTGTCTGCATGCTCGGCCTCGGGTTGTACAACCTGATCCGCGCGCGGGCAGCGTGGATGCTACGACGCGATTGGCAACAGGCCGACTTGATGACCCACTTGGGTGTGAGTTTTCTGTCGCTGACCCTGTTCCTGATGTTCCTCAGCGCACCGAACCAGAAATACGTGTGGATCATGCTCGCGCTGACCAGCGTCCTGCGCCTCAAAGCCGAGCAAGCCCCATTGACGGAGGCCAAGGCATGAGCCGGATCAGTATCGTCCTCCCGATGTTCAACGAAGCCCGGCACATTGGCCGCACCCTGCTGGCCGCGCAAAAAGCGGCGCATGCGGCCAATCTCGAATGCGAGCTGATCGTGGTCGACAACGGCTCCAGCGATGACGGCCCACAGATTGCCCGGCAGTTCGGCGCTCACGTGCTGGTCATGCCCGGCCTGTTGATTGGCGCCCTGCGCAATCGCGGTACGGCCATCGCCACGGGTGAATGGCTGGCGTTTATCGACGCCGATATCGAAATGCCGGAAGACTGGCTGAAGCCGCTGTTCGATCTGGAGGCCAGTGCTCAGGCCGACGTGTTCGGCCTGGATCTGCACACCCCTGCCGAAGCGCCTTGGTACGCCACCGCGTGGCAGCGCCGCACCTTGCGCGTGTCCTCGCAGACCTCACATGGAGTGGACTGGCTGCCGAGCTCCAACCTGCTGATGCGCCAACGCTGGTTCGACAAGGTCGGCGGTTTCAACGAAAGCCTGCGCACCGGCGAAGACAAAGAGTTCACCCTGCGCCTGCGCCAACACGGTGCGGTGCTGCTGTCGATCAACAACAACGTCGCCCTGCACTGGGGTTACGAAATGAACTGGCGCGAGTGGATGGGTAAGGAAATGTGGCGTCAGGGCAGTCATCTGCAACTGTTGCGTACTCACGGTTACAGCCTGCGTCTGCTACGTTTTCCGATACTGTCGATCGCGGTGTGGATTCTGGATTTTCTGGCGATTTCTGCACTGCTCGACGGCTTCCCGCATCACGCCGCGATCATGGTGATGTTGACCTTGTTACCGGGCCTGGTGCTGAGCATTCGCCAGAGCATCAAACATCGCGATGTCGGCCTGACCCTGCAACTGTGGGGCTTGCATTGGCTGCGTCTGCATCTGGCCGGTGCCGCGTTCATTCTCAGTCTGTGTCATTGGAACGCCAGGAGGCCCGCCCGTGGCTGAATTCATGTTCTGGATGTGCCTGTTGTTGCCGGTGTACGCCTATATCGGTTATCCGCTGCTACTGACGATCTTGGCGCCGCTGTTTCCGGCTTGGCGCCACACCCCGGCGCCGCCGCTGAACATCAGCATCGTGATTGCCGCGCACAACGAGGCGCGGCATATCGAGCACAAGTTGCGCACTCTGCTGGCCCAGGATTATCAACCGGCGACGCTGCAAATCATTCTCGCCAGCGACGGCTCGAGCGATGACACCGTGGCGTGCGCGCACAAAGTTGTCGATCCGCGCATCACTGTGCTCGACCTGCCGCGCCAGGGCAAAGCCGCCACTTTGAATGCCGGCGTGGCGCTGAGCAGCGGCGACATTCTGGTGTTCACCGACGCCGACAACCAATGGTCGCGCGACACCCTCGGCCACTTGCTCGCGCCGTTTAGCGATCCGCAGGTCGGTGCCTGTGCCGGGCACATGGTGATTCCCGTCACAGGCGGCGGCTTGAGCGTCGGCGACAGCCTCTATCGCCATTACGAAGGCTGGCTGCGCCGGGTGGAAAATCGCACCGGCTGCATGGTCTCCGCCGACGGGGCCCTGCTCGCCCTGCGCCGCGAGCTGTTCCAGAACGTCCCGGCCGAAGTGAACGACGATTTCTTTATCAGCACCTGCGCGCCAGTGGCGCACAAACGCATCGTCTACGTGCCCGAGGCGCAGGTGATCGACCACGGTGTAGACGAGGCGGATAAACAGTTCCGCCGTCGTCAACGTGTCACCGTCGGTGGCCTGCAAAGCCTGGCCCAGCGCAGCGAGTTGCTCAACCCACTCAAACACGGCCTGTATTCGCTCGCGCTGATCAGCCACAAACTGATCCGCCGTCTGGCGCCGATCCTCCTGCTGCCGTTGCTGCTGAGCAACTTCTGGCTGTGGAACGAGCATGGTTTCTATCGCCTGAGCCTGATCGCGCAACTGTTCGGTTACGCCGTGGCGATCGCCGGACTGCTGGATTCGCAACACCGCTTGCCCAAACCGTTTCGTCTCGCAGCCTTTCTGCTGGTGACACTGGCGGGCATGAGCATCGGCCTCTGGCAGTTCTTGCGCGGCCAGCGGTATGCCCAGTGGAATCCTGAACAGAACCGTTAAGAGGACCGAAGCCATGGCGATCAAACAACTGCTAAAACGCACCAGTGGCTGGCTCTATCTGAACTCGCACGTGGGGCGTAATCAATTGCAAGGCGCCGGCGTGATCCTGATGTTGCACCGGGTGCTGGCCAACGACCGCGCAGCCGACCTGCCGCACCGCAACGAATTGTGCGTCGGGCCCAAAGCCTTCGAGCATTTGCTCGTGTGGTTGCGCCGACACTTCGACTGCGTGCCGCTGATGGAAATCCTCCAGCCCAACTCCCTGCGCAGCGAGCGCCCACGGGTGGCGCTGACCTTCGATGACGGCTGGCGCGACAACGCGGTCAACGCCTTCCCGTTGCTGCAAAAACATCAGGTGCCAGCGAGCATTTTTCTCTCCACCGACTTCATCGGCAGTCGGCAGCGCTTCTGGTGGGAAAGCCTGGGCGAAACCCTGTGGGGCAGCCATGGCGACAAGGCGCGTATGCACTTGATCGAATGCCTGCACGCCAGCGGTCATCCGGTGCCCGTGCTGGTGGATGACATTGATGTCGATCGACGCAGCCTGTCGATGCTGCATTACCTGCAAGGGCTGAAGACGCTGGCGCCACGAGAACTTGAACGTCTGACCGATGAGTGCCCACCGGAATCACAACCGCAAGCCCTGGACTGGCATCAGGTGCGCGCACTGGAGGCGTCCGGTCTGGTGCGGTTCGGCCCGCACGGCGCCAGTCACGCGATCCTCACCGGTCTTGATGACGTGCGTTTGGACGAAGAAATCAGCCGTAGCCGCCATGCCCTGCAAAACGGCTGCAACCGGCCGCTGCCGGTGTATTGCTACCCCAACGGCGACAACGACGAGCGCGTGCGCAAGCAGATTGCCGATCACGATTATCCGTTTGCGCTGGGCACCGGCACCGGCATTTATCGCGGTGAAGGCGATCCGCTGAACCTGCCGCGTTTCGGGGTCAGTCAACGTACCGCGCGCAATCCGCAGTTGCTGTCGTGGCGGATTTTTCGCGGGGCGCGGCCATGAGTCGAGGCAACTACCTCAAGCACCTCGCCCTGAGCATGGGCACCAAACTGGCGATGATTGCCCTGCGTTTGCTGCGCAACGTGCTGCTGGCGCGGATCCTCGGGCCGAGCGAACGTGGTTTGTTTGCCCTGCTCAGCACCCTGCCGGACTTGATCAGTGCCGCCACCAGCGGCGGCTTGAATTCGGCGGTCGGCTATCAAGCCGCCAAGCAGCGGCCGATGGGCTTGTTGCTCAGCCAGGTGTTGGTGTTCGGGTGTTTGCTCGCCGCTTTGCTGACCTTGCTGGTGGTGGCGCTGGCGCGTGAGTTTGGCAGTGAACTGGATGTGACGATGCAACTCGGGCTGCTCGCGTGGCTGTTGCTGCTGGCGGTGCCGATGACGGTGCTCAAAAGCGGTCTGCTGACCTTGCACAACGCCTCCGGCGGCGTGGTCGCGTTCAACGTCTTGCGTCTGGTGGAATCGCTGGCGCCACTGCTGCTGTTTCTCGGCTTGTTCTGGATGTGGAAAAGCGCCGCCCTGGAAGCGGCGCTGATCAGTTGGCTGGCCGGGATAAGTCTGGTGGTACTGGTCGGTTGGGTCTGGCTCAAACGCGCGCAGCCGCTGCAACTGCAATGGGATCGTGCCAGCCAGAAAGAACTGCTGCGCTTCAGTGCGCGCAGCCATCCGGATCTGCTGTTCCAGCAAGTGATTCTGCGTTCGGACTACCTGTTTATCGGCGCCCTGCTCGGCAGCACCGCGCTGGGCCATTACGCCATGGCCAGCGCCGCCGCCGAACTGCTGCTGATCGTCCCGGAAGCGGTGACCACGCCGCTGATGAAGCGCCTGTTGCAGCAGGACGCAGGCATGGACAAGGTCACCCCGCTGGCGTTGCGCCTGACCGCCACGGTGATGCTCGGTGCCTGCCTGACCATGGCGGTGATCGGCGAATGGCTGATCGTCACGCTGTTCGGCGCTGCTTACCAACCGGCCTATCCGGCGCTGCTCGCCTTGCTGCCGGGGCTGTTGGGCTTGTGCTACGCGAGCATCCTGCGCCTGGACTTGATCGGCAAAAATCGTCCCGGCACGGTGTCCATGCTGATGGGCCTCGGCGCCCTGCTCAATCTGGCACTGAACCTGGTGTTGATTCCCGCCTACGGGATCGTCGGCGCCGCAGCCGCTTCGTCGATTGCTTATCTCGCCGTCACCTTGGCGATGCTGGTGTTGTACTGCCGCCTGAGTGGCGTACCGTTCTGGCAAACCCTGATCATCCTGCCCAGCGACATCACCCCGATGTGGCTGATGCTGCAACGTCGGAAGGCCGCATGAAAGGCCTGGTCCTGTTCTTCGGCCTCGGTCTGTCGCTGGACGCGTTTGCAGCGTCGATGCGTTGGGGCGAGATCCGCGACGGGAGCCTGTATCTGCAAACCGATCGCCCGGACACAGTGACCGTGCGCTGGACGCCGGCATGGCAGGCGGATGCCAACGAAGAGCATCTGTACTTGCTCGACGGTCAGGGCAAGTTGCAGGGTGAGCGGTTTATCAAAGCCGACGAAATTCGTGGCAGCCAGAGCTGGCCACTGGTGCCCGGCGCAGCCAGTTATCGACTGGAAATCCCCGGCTACAGCTTCCGCAATTACCGGGTCGAACATGACGAACGTACGATCGCCTTGTTCGCCCCGGCCAAGGTGCATTTCAGCGTCGATACCCGTCACGGCGACGAGCTGTTTTTCAGAGTCGCGCCGGGCGAGCGCGCGGTGCTCGCCGGCAAATTTCACGGTGGCGTCACCGCGTTGCAGGCGCAGCGTGCAGCTGATGGGCAATCGTTGACGCTGGCGCTGAAACCCTATCGGGCCTATTGGCAATTCGATAAGGTCGCGCTGCCAGTCAGCGACCGTGAACAAGTCTGGCGCATGCGCGTGCAAGGCAGCGGTAAAGCGGCGTTCTGGCTCGACGGCACGGCCAATCTGTTTGCGCAGAATCCGCAGCAACTCAAAGCCGTACGCGAAGACGCCGGTCAGACGCGTTTGACCCTGCACGACAAAGTCCTCGGGCGCACGCCGGATCTGGGTATCGCCCTGCCCTATGTGATGCCGCCGCCAGCCAGTCACGCCGCGCTCGATGCGCTGAAACCGACAGCGGCGAGTTACTACAGCTTTGTCGATGTCACGGCGAAGGAACCGCATTTCGAAGACGCGTTCCGCCAGTTTTATCAGGATCGTTTCGGCATCAAGCACGACATCACCCTGCTCGCCGGCAGTCAGCGTCAGGCTGATCTGCGCGCCGATGTGCAAAGCAACAGCGGCCTCGACGCCTGGCTCGCCGGCACCCGCGCCCTGGGTGGCAAAGGCACGCATTACATCGGTTTCGCCGACGAGCCTAATCTCAACTATTCAAGCTACGAACAATACCGGGCGATCTTCAGCAGCATGGCGCGGCAGGTGCGCAGCGACCCAGCCAACGCCAAGGCAGGCGTGCGCATCGCCATGCCGGCCAGTTCGCGGCTGGTCAATGGCCCGTTCGCCAACAATGCGGCCGACAAACGCGGCATCGATTGGGCGCGGCGCTTGCTCGCGGAGTCCGTTAATCAAGTCGATGCGCTGGCGTGGCACGAATGGATGATCCGCGATCTGCTCGCCACCCGCGTCTACCGCGACAGCGTGCGTCGTGCTGCTGAACTGGTCGGCCTCGATGGCCAGGGCCAACCGCGCAAAACGCTGCTGCTCGATCAGACCAATATGTCCAGCGGCTCCAGCCTCAGCCCCTACGATCAGGAAACCCACTACGCGTCGCTATGGTGGGCCTCGGTGGTGATCAACGCCTCGCAGGACGGCTTGCTGAGCATGCTCAACTGGTTTCAGGCCGCCGATGAGCCGCAGTACCCCAAGGGCATGTTGCGGGTGTCGGCCGACGAAAATCGCTTCGAACTGAAACCGGTGGGGCTGGCCCAGCAGTTCATTGCGCAACACTGGCTGCATCAAGTGTTGTGGCTGGAAAACGATGCGTTTGAAGTCGATGTGCTGGCGATGGCCGGCGAGGAGCAGCGTGAGCTGCTCGGCGTAAACAAAGGCACGCGTTTACAGCGTGTCGATCTGAGCGGTGCCAAGTGCCCGCTGAACAACGGCGCGTTGCGTTACTTCGGCGCCGACAACCGCAGCCGCGACGCGCCTTTTCACTGCCAGGACGGCCGTGTGCGCTTCGAGCTGCCAGGACAAACGCTATTCGCTCTGAGTTGGAGCGCTTCATGACCGCCCTTTTGATGTTCTGCCGCGCCGGCGTTCGGCCGCGCGACGCATCGTCATCAGGAGTGAACACCATGAACATGCTGCGAAAACTGACTGAAAACATCCGGCAGAAAGGACTCTCTGCCACGGTGAAAAAAATTTGGAAGCACTACGTGTTTTTCCATCAGGAATTGCTGTGGATGGAGCGCGATCTGGTCAGCCCGGTGCCACCGCACAGCCTTAAACCTTATCCGCCGCTGCGGGTGGTGAAGATCACGGCGGACAACGCCAACGCCTTCGACCGCTATTTCGGCGACCGTGTCGGGACCATGGCCGAACTGGCCAAAGAAGGTCACACCGGGCACATGCACCTGGATGATCAGGGCGACGCCGTGGCGTTCATCTGGGGCTGCGCACAGGATTATTTCGACCGGCATTACTACGGTTGCCTGTTCCCGGTAAAACCTGGCGAGTTCTTTGAGTTCGGCGGTGAACTGACCCGTGCCTATTGGGGCACCGAGCTGTCTGTGGACCTGCAACTGGAGTTGTGGAAAGCCATGACCGCCCAGGGCTGCGACACAGTTGTCGATGTCTGCGAGTTCCATAACGTACCGGCGCTCAAGCTGCACCTGCGCATGGGCTATACCGAACAACACCGGATCATGAATGTTTACACCCTGTTCGGTCGCTGGCGCTTCTACCGCGAAACCCGCTACAGCGGTTCGCGCCTGGATGCCCTGCGCAAACCTTCCCGACCACCTGTAACAGCAACGGCGGCCTGAGCCTATGGTGACGCGATTCGAATGGCGCACTTCACTGTGCGCCGCCGACTTCCCGGCAGCAGCCTATGAGACGCTGCGCCTGCGGGTGACGGATCACACGCCGTTCAACAACCTTGGCTGGTTGTGTGCGGCTGAGCAGGCACTTGGCGAGGGTGAGCATCTGCACATTCTGCTGGGTTGGGAAGCGGAGGAATTGCGTCTGTGCTTGCCGCTCGTGGCGAGTCGAGAGCGCTTTTTCGGCGTACCGCTTCGAGTGTTACATCACTTGGGCTATCCGCTGGCCGATCGACTGGCATTGCTCTCTTTGCTCGGCAGCGAAGACATGCGCGAGGCCTTGCTGTTGATCCGCCAACGCCTGCCCCACGCGTTGCTGCAACTCAACGAATTGTCCGAGCCCGCCGGTGAAGAAAGCGCCCTCACCGAGTGGATGGCCCAAAGCTCCACCGGTGAGCGACGGCTGAGCTGTCGGGTGCCAGTGCATCTGATCAGCGAGGCGGATCATCAGGAAGTCTCCGGCGATCCACGCTACAAACTGCGTCGGGCGCGCAAGCGGATTGCCGCCTGCGGTGCCGAGGTGCGGCGGATCATTCCGGATGCGATTTCGATGGGGCCACTGCTACAGCTGATCAGAGAAGTCGAAGCGGTGAGCTGGAAAGGTGACGAAGGCGTCGGCATTTTCGCCAGCGAACACAGCCGCCAATTGATCGAGCGCGCGTTCACCGCGCTCGCCGACCAAGGCCTGGTGCGGGTGGTGACGCTGGAGTTGAACGGGCGTTGCATCAGCTACCGGCTCGGGCTGCTCGAACAGGGTCGACTCTACGATTACAACCTCGCGTTCCTGCCGCAATACGCTGATCTGGGCAGCGGTCGGGTGTTGCTGGAAGAGTGGATTCGCTGGGGCCTGGACGATCACTGGCGCTGGATCGATGCCTCGCGGGTGAGCCTGGAAAACTCCAGCCATCAACTCCATGAGCGCATGACCGGGCAACTGGAACACTGGCGCTGGAGCTTCTATTCCTGGCGGCCCAGTGGTCTCGCACTCGGCCTGGCGTTGCGCGTATGGCAGCGGTTCAAACCTGCACTGCAGCAGTGGCGAGCCAAGCGCGCAGACAAACCTGCACCCGTCGTCAAACCTGTCGCGATCACCAAGGAGGGCGAACAACATGCCTCGCCAAGTCATAGTCAACGCTGACGATTTCGGCCTCAGCCCGAACGAAAACGCGGTGATCTTCGCCGCGTTTCAGGCCGGGGTCATCAGCTCCGCCACCGCCATGGCCACCATGCCGGCGTTCGAAGCGGCCTGCGCCATGGCGCGGCATCCGTCGCTTGAGGGCCGGGTCGGGCTGCACTTCAACTTGACTTACGGGCGACCATTGAGCCAGGCGATTCTGGCTCGTCGCACGTTCTGCGATGGTTATGGTGTGTTCGACCTCAGCCTGCCGCGCCATCGCTTGTGGCTTTGCCGTGAGGATCGCGACGCGGTGCGTGAGGAGTTGCAGGCGCAGTGGCAGCGCTGTGTCGATCACGGTGTGCGCCCGAGCCACATCGACTCGCATCAGCACGTTCACAACATCTGGCCGATTGGCGAGATCGTCGCGCGCTTCGCCGCGCAGCAAGGCGTACCGATTCGGCTGGCGCGCAATCTGGGGCAAAACCTCAGCCTGCCCAAACGCGTGTTCAAAGGTCTGCTCAATTGGCGTTTGCAAGGTTTGGCCGGGGCCACTGCCGACTACGTCTGCACGCCGGTGGACCTGCGCAACGACAGTGCGCCGACCGACGGTGTGCTGGAAATCGTCGCCCATCCGACTCAGCTTGGGTCGGATTTCGGCGATGCCTATCTCCCCACTGACGAGTCCCTGAGCCGCGTGCTAGAGCGGCAGCTGAAGGGCGTTCCACGGGTTTCCTACGCAGATCTGAACAAGGAGTTTGTGCGTGGTGCCACGGCACTCGATTGACTTACATACCCTGCAATACTTTCCAGGATGGCACTTTGAAATGAAATTGAAGGCTTGATCTATACCCACAAAAGCACCATCCACAGCACCCTGGCTTCGGCCACGGAGGACATCATGAGCGTCATCGAAAAACTACAAGAACGCATCCGTCAAAAAGGCCTCGGCCGCACCTTCGGCACGATGTGGAAACACTACGTGTTCTTCCATTGGGAACTGCTGTGGATGGAGCGCGACCTGGTCAGCCCGGTGCCGCCGCACAAGCTTCGCCCTTACGACGGCCTGCGCAAAGTCGACATCACCCCGGAAAATGCCGGGGCGTTCGGCAAACACTTTGGTGACCGCGTGGAGACCATGGCGGAGCTCGCCGCCGAGGGGCACACCGGGCACATGTACCTCGATGCGGACGGTCATGCCGTAGGGTTTATATGGGGCAGTATTCGCGACTATCACGACCGCCACTATTACGGCTGCATGTTCCCGGTAAAACCCGGCGAGTTCTTCGAGTTTGGCGGCGAAATGATCCGTGCCTATTTCGGTAGCAGCCTGTCGGTGGACGTGCAAGTCGCCCTCTGGGAAGCCATGGCGGCCCAGGGCTGCAACAAGGTCGTGGACGTTTGCGAAACCCACAATATCCCGGCGCTGAAACTGCACATCCGCATGGGCTACCAGGAACAGGGGCGCATCACTCACGTCTACTGCCTGTTCGGCCGCTGGAAATTCTTCCGTGAAACACGCTACGAAGGCTCGCGGCTGGAGCCATTGCGCAAACCGGAGCGGCCGGTGGTGAGCGCCGCGGCGCAGACTTGAGCCAATCCACAAATGTATGGCGGCATTGATGCCGCCATCGCTGGCAAGCGAGCTCCCACAGGGTTTTGGGTGTACTCGGTATTTTGTACGACACAAAATGGCTTGCCAGCGAAGAGCCCTGTAGCCGCGCTGATGAATCTCAGACTTTGGTGGCAACCAAGGTGAAACACATCGGTAACTGCGCCTCCCGGTTCAGATACCGGTCATACAATTCCTCCCGATTCGAATGCGCGTATTCCTTGAAGTGCGCGATGTTCAGCCCTGCCCCGATGGCGCCGCTGAAGATCGCGCCGAGGTTATGCACGAACCAGTAGGACTTCGCCGCCTGCTGCTCGACCTTGCCGACATAGACAATCGGTTCTTCCTGCACGAACGGCTCGGCGCGGAAGTACGAGCTCGCGAGGCGATACGGATCCTCGGCGTCGGGGTCGACCATTTCCAGAAACGGGTGGGTTTCGTAGATCACCAGTTTTCCACCCGGTTTCAGCGTCGACGCAACGTGACGGAAGAATTCGCCGATGTCGGGCATCCAGTTGAGTACACCGATGGTGATCAGCGCCACGTCGAAGCGGTTGTGCAGCAATGCCGGTAGGTGATGGATATCGCTTTCGATGAATTCGGCGTTGTGCGCTGAGCGGCTGTTCAGCTCACGGGCCTGATCGAGAAAAGCGCTCGACTGATCCACCCCCACGACACTGCGCGCACCGAGGGCAAACAGCGAAAGACTCTCGCGACCGTTGTTGCAGCCCAGTTGAATCACATCTTTACCGTCGACACCGACCTCTTCCAACAACCCGCGCAGCGTGTCATCGAGGCAGGAGAAATCTGCCTGTGCGACGTCGCTCAGCAGCGCCTGCCAGTCAGGCGAATCCTGATGATGGCGGGCGGAATCGTTCCACGCCTGTCGATTGCTTTCGATGGCGTTTTTATTGTTCGGCACTTCCATGGCGCACTCCGGACGATGCTTGTGATTGAGCGGTCGGAGTCTAGATCAGGCTGTCAGGTGTAATTGTCGAAAACTTGTAAGCGACGCTCCTACAAAACAGGCGCTTTTCGCCCACAAGTGTCGACGAATTATCCAGGACCGATAGAAGACTTGGCCGACTGCTTATCTGTATCTACTTGGATACAGTCAGTAATGAGGTGCAGTCATCGTTCTACTGGCCGGAGGCGACAAATCCTCACAAAGCGCAGACATCCGGCGCGCAAAAAAAATGGCAAGGGAGGTTTAACCATGAGCCAGACTTTGACGAATTTCGACATGGCGACATTGTTGGACAGTGACGAGGCCATCAGCGAATACCTGTCCCAGGTTCTTGCAGATGGCGATAACGAGGAGTTTCTTCGAGCAATAGGTTATGTGCTCAGAGCCCGCGGAATGACGCAGATAGCCAAAGACGCAGGCATGGGTCGTGAAAGTCTGTACAAGGCGTTCGCGCCAGGCGCAAAGCCGCGCTTCGACACCGTATTGAAGGTCATCCATGCCCTTGGCATTGACCTTTGTGCACAACCGGGGCATTTGATCAATCACTCGACATCTTGAGCTCGTGGATGGCAGAGCCAGCTATAGTTAATAGCCTTGGGGAAAACCGCACTCGCAGGTGCCGCCATGCAAATGCTCAATCGGCTGTTGTTGACCGTCTGTCTGCTCGCCGCCACTTCGGCGCAAGCGCTGGACAGCAATTTCGTTTACTACGGGCCGAACCAGCCCTTCGCCCACCCTGCCCCGTATTCGTTGAACGCCACGCCTCCGCGGCCCTTTGATGACACGGCGCCGCAGGATTTCGTGATCATTCCCGACCGCCGCGTGTTCTCCGACTCGCAACTGCCGACGGTGGCGGATGCGACAGTGCGGGTGTTTATCCGCACGTACGATGCCGAGCGCGGGATTTATGTGAATGACGAGGTGCTCGACCCGAGTTGTGTGCTGGAGTGCCTGAGCCGTCAACAGCACTGAGCCTGGACCTTGAACATCGATCATCCGCTGTAGGAGCTGCCGAAGGCTGCGATCTTTTGATCTTGATCTTAAAAACAAGATCAAAAGATCGCAGCCTTCGGCAGCTCCTACAGGGATAGTTTTTGCCTGATTACCACTGGCGTTTGTCCGGGCGCGCGAGGCCGAGCTTTTCGATGCGGTAACGCAGCATGTCGCGGCTCAGGCCCAGCAAACGCGCGGATTTGGTGACGTTCCAGTCGGTCTTGTCGAGCATCTTGCGCACCATGTCGCGCTCGACTTCCGGCAGGTTCATCGATTCGGTGTTGCTCGCCGGGCGTGGTTCGTAGTGCGTCGGCACTTCGTGCAGGTGCAGCGGCGGCTCGTCGACCAGGCTCATGCACACGTTCAACTGATGCGCGGCGATGGTGTCGCTCGGCGCCAGCAGCACGGTTTGCTCAAGCATGTTGCGCAACTCGCGCACGTTGCCCGGCCAGGTGTAACTGAGCAGCAGCTCTTCGGCCTGCTGGCTGAAATGCAGGTTCGGTTTGCCGTAGCGTTTGCCGTGGCTGGCGAGGAAGTGCCGGGCCAGCATCAGGATGTCTTCACCTCGGGCATACAGGCGCGGCACCTTGATCGAAATGATCCGCAAGCGGAAAAACAGATCGCGACGGAATTTGCCCTGCTGGACCATTTGCTCAAGGTTGCAGTTGGTCGCGCTGATCACCCGCAGGTTGACCTTGCGCTCCTTCACCGAACCGACCCGGCGAATCGTCCGGTCCTCCAGCAACTTCAACAGCTTGGCCTGCAACAGCAGATCCATTTCCCCGACTTCATCGAGAAACAATGTCCCGCCGTCAGCGGCTTCCACTAACCCCACGCGACGATCCTTGGCGTCGGTGAACGCGCCCTTTTCGTGGCCGAACAGTTCCGACTCGACCAGATTCGACGGGATCGACGCACAGTTGAATTCAATGAACGGGCCTTTGCTGCGTGGGCCGTCGAAGTGCAGCGCGCGGGCCACCAGTTCCTTGCCGGTGCCGGTTTCGCCCTCCACCAGCACGGGCGGCAAATCGGTGTTGGCCATGCGCCGTTCGGCATCGAGCAACTGGCCGATAGTGTTTTTCAGGTACTGCATCGGTGCCGACTCGCCGATCAGCGCCTGTATCCCGGATTTCTGCGCCTCGCGTTCCTGATAGAACGACAGGGTGCGCTCCATGCGCTCGGTGGCCAGGGCCTTGTCGAGCAGCAGTTTGAGCTCCGGCAGCGCAACCGGTTTGGTGACGTAATGGAAGGCGCCCTCCTTCATGGCCACCACGGCATCGTCGACGTTGCCATAGCCGGTCATCATGATCACTTTCAGATCCGGCGCGCTGATGCGCAGCTTCTGGATCAAGTCGTGCCCACTCATGCCCGGCAGCGAGTTGTCGGTCAGCACGATGTCCGGCATGAAGCTGCCCAATTGCTCCAGCGCGTCTTCGGCCGAATGGCAAACCGTCACCTCGAAGTCTTTGCGCTCCAGGTAGGTCTGAATATTTTCGGCCAACAGTTCATCATCCTCGACCAGCAGAATGCTGTGCTCCATATTCCCCTCCCGATGCCACTTTGAAGTTGAGACTGACGCGGGTTCCTTCCTGCTCTTTGCTGGTCAAGACGACCGAGCCCTGAAAACGCTCCATGATTCTTTTGACCAACGCCAGACCAACCCCGAGGCCGCCCTGCTTGGTGGTGAAAAACGGTTTGAACACCAACAGTTGCTGTTGCGCACTCATGCCCTTGCCGGTGTCGCTGAGGGTCATGCGCACGCTGTCGGCCTGCGGTGTTTCGAATTCGACGCTGAGCACACCGCCCTTGGGCATGGCTTCCAGAGCGTTGGCAAACAGGCTATTGAGTATTTGCGTGAGCAGCACCCGCTGACTGACGACTGGCGGGCAAGGTTGCGGACTGAAGCGCACCTCGACTCCATTGCGTTTGATCAGAGCGTCGAATGCGCCAAGGGTATCTTCGACCGCCAGAACCAGATCCACCGCCTCGCCTTCCTCGCCCATCGGCCGCAGCGACACCAGCAACTCACGCACCCAGCGCGACATGCGATCGACCTGGCTGATGATGTCGCCGATATTGCGCTGCGCGCCCTCGCTGGCGACTTCCTGCGCCAGTTCGGCGCTGGAGCGGATGGTCGCCAGCGGATTGCGCAGGCTGTGGGCCACCGCCGAGGACATCTCGCCCAACGCGACAAATGTTTCATTGCTGATCAACTGTTGCTGTTGGCTCTGCAGCAACTTCGCCGCTCGCCGGACAATCCAGAACAGCGCCAGAAAGATGGCAGCGCCACCGAAGAACGTCGCCGCCCAGATCGACGCGAAGCCACGGTCGATCCGCGCCACCAGATCCGACGGCTCCTTGTAGACCTCGACCATCGCGACTACTTCACTTTTGTCGGCGTTGAACATCGGGATGTAGTTCTCGATGAACAGGTATTTGGGCTCACGCAACAATTGCTGCTCGGGCTTTTCGTCATCGACCTTGTGATAGCTGGAGGACACCGGCACTTTCATTTCGAACGATTCGTCCAGTTCATCATCGTCTTCGATGCGCACGCCAATCAGCTCAGGATTGGTCGACCAGATCACCGTGCGATCCTCGGCATACACGGTGGCGAGCAAAATATCCGGCAAGTGCTCGACATGATCGAGAAACTCGATGCGCGCCGCCGCACGTGAGCCCGGATTGACGTCGGCAAAGGCATTGTCCTGACGTGGGTCGAGCATTTCGCCCATGGTGCGTTTGGGGGTAATCCCGGCGTGGCGGATTTCCGCATCGCCGATGGCCTGAATGAATTGCGCCGTCAGTAGCGCATCACGCTCGACGCTTTCGGTGACGACGAAACGCGTGGAGATATAGCCCAGCCCCAACGCGACGGCGGCAATGATCAGAAAACTGGCGATCGAGAACCAGCGCAGGAGATTGAATCGCTCGCGCCAGCCCTTGCTTGCTGCTGCCGATGCGACCGGCGCAGGTATTTTTGGAGATTCCAGACTCTGCATGGGAGTGCCTTGGAGTGCTTGTATCGGACCGTTACAGCCGCCTTCATGAATCAGTGTAGGTGGCTATGACCGCGACACAGGTTTCAATGATGCTATTTCGCCGCTACTGCATACGACTTGCCGTCGCGGCTGGATCGCCCGGTTTTACTGGCGTCAATGCGCCGCCGGCCAAGGGTTGGACGGACGGCTGCTGACGCTCGGTTTCATCACTGAGGAAGTCGATGATCGCCTGCGCGGACTGCTCGTCCAGGCGCAGGTTGGGCATCGGGATTCGCTCGAATTGTTCAAACAGTTGCAGCGCGATCGGGTCTTTTTCCGCGAGCAGGCGATCCGGCTCGCGAATCCAGCGGTTGAGCCATTGCGCATCGCGATTGCGAGTCACGCCAATCAAGTCCGGGCCGATACTGCGCATGCCGATGCCCTGGCCGTCCTGCGGGCCTAGGCTGTGGCACGACGCGCAACGCGTGCGGAACAGTTCTTCGCCGTTGCTCGGTGGGCGGATCTCGGGCGCGTTGGCGTAGCTTTCTTCGGCGCTCGGCTGCTTCCAGTTCTGCAAGGTATTGGCCAATTGATCGGCGAGAATCCACGGATTTTCGAACGGCGAGGCTTTCATCCAGCGCCCGGTGGTCTGGTTGCCGACGATCAGGCTGAGGTTGTGATCCTTGCTGCGGCCGTTGTCGACGCCGTCGATGAACAGCCCGAGCTTCTTGCGCAGGTCGGTGACGTCTTCAAACTCGCCAGTCAAAAACTTCCAGCCGGGGCCGATCTTGAAGCGTTGCGCGTAGGCCTTGAGCACTTCGGGTGTGTCGCTGAGCGGGTCGATGCTGATCGAGTAGAAAAACACGTCCTGGCCAACCCGGTCGCCCAACAGTTTCTGTACCTGGCGCAGGCGTGCGGTTTCCAGTGGGCAGGAGTCGCTGCACGAAGTGAAGATGAAGTTGATCACCACCACTTTGCCTTTGATCAGGTCATCAAAAAAACGCACCTGCCGACCATCCTGATCAGTCAGCAACGTGTTGGGGAAATAATCGCCGCCCCACGGGGTGGCGGATTCAGCAGCAGACTGCTCGCCGACACCGGCCTGGTGCGCCAGCAGCACGCGACTGCCGAGCACACAGGCCACCAGCATCAGCACCAGGTGCATGCCCAGCGCCCGAGAGCGCGGGTTATGCACGGGGCGGTCGACAGGCCGGCGGTTCATGGATTGACCAGCACTTGCGGGCCAAAACCGTCGCCGTTACGGAAGGTCGGCAGCGCGGCGGAGTTGACGTAGCGCACCCCGTCCCAGCTCGGCAGCGGGGTCGGCATCAACTGAAATTGCCCGGGTTTTTCAATGTCCCAACGCAGCAGCATCGAGTTGTCTTCATGCTGGGTGTTGTGACAGTGCTCCATGTAGGTCCCGGCAAATTCGCGGAAGTTGATCGCCATCTCGACGCTGTCCAGACCATCGATTTCCGACCCGATACGGTAGACGTCCTTGCGCGCCCATTTTTCCCATTCCGGTGGTGCCTTGCCGCCGCGACTGAGGATGATGCCCTCCTCGAAGTGCACATGCACCGGGTGACTCCAGCCCTTGCCGCCGGCCTTGATATTCCACACCTCAAGGGTGCCGAAACCGCTGACACCGGCATCGGTCGGGCCGCTGGACAACTGGGTTGAGGCATTCAGGCGACGTGGGTCCATGTGGAAGCCGAAACCGCCATCGGTCTTGACCGTCCACGGCGCTTCATCGGTGCCGTCGGAACGGCCGAAGGTGAAGGTGCGGTGCCGGGCCTTGGCCAATAGCGCCTTGTCGGCAGCATTGTCACGGTGGATCTTCAGCGGGATCATCACCAGCCCTTCAGCCTTGCCCGGTTTCGCCGGTTCGTAGGCCGCAGGGTTCATCGCCAGATCCTGACCGGCATAAGCCTTGACGTTGAGTTGCAACAGCTTGCCCACCGCCGGATCACCCTTGTCCCATTGCGGGCCCTTGCTGGTCTGCTTGAGTACCGGCAGGTATTTCTCCGAGAGCACATCCGCCAGCGGGATCACCTCTTTCGGGCCTTTGCCATCGTCGTGGGCTTGCAGGTTGAGGAAGAACAGCTTGTCCCCCGGTTTGATGCCGTTTTTCGCGAAGTTGACGATGATGTCGAAGCGCTCGGCGATGCCTTGGGTCGGCAGGATCGCGTTGTGGTTCTGTTTGTCACCGTCGGCATCCAGATCCATGCTGCCGTCGAACGGCACGCTGTGTTCCATGATGTTGCCGTCGTTGGCAATCATGTGGAACGGCACGCGGCTGTAGGACACGCCGGAGTTTTTCGGGCCCTGGAACTCGCCGCCGCTGCCCTTCACTTCGCGCACCAGCGCCAGTTTGAAGTAGCGCGACACCGAGCCATTGAGGATGCGCAAGCGATAGCTGCGCGCCCGTACATCGAGGGTTGGTTTCCACTGCCAGTTGACCAGCACTTGATCGCCGATAAAGCCGTCGGTGTTGAACGGGTTGAACCACAACTGGCCTTCCTGATCCCAGGCCTTGTCGGCGAACACCAGGTTGACGTCGTAGTCGCGGTTGCCCCACGGCAAGGCGCTGCCGCTGGGCAAGCGCAGGTTGACGCCGTCGTCCACCGACTCGTTGCCGCGATCCAGGGCGCTGTAGTAGTTCATCATCGCCGCGTTGCCCTTGTAGACATTCTGCGCGGTGAAATCGAGCATGTGGTCGTGGAACCAGTGGGTGCTCATGGTTTCGCGCCAGTCGCCTCGGATCTTGATGGTGCCGTGGTCGCAGGTCTTCTTGCTCGGGGCCAGGTCATTGACCCACAGGGTCTCGCCCGCCGCACAAGGAAACGCCGCACGCGGGTCTTCAGCCTTGGTGTTGATGCTGTCGTAACCGGCGAGCTGAATCGGCCAGCGATAGTCGTAGAACTGCCCCGGAAAGAAGAACGCGTTGGCATAGCCGTCACTTTCTGCCGGCGCGTGGCCGTTATGCTCGTGGGTGCTGATGGTGTGCAGGCCAAAACCGCGGTTGGCTGATGGATCAATCGGCAAGCCGTTGTAGTGACGCATCAGCACCGGTTGGCCGTAACGCACCATCAACAGTTTCGGCGGCAACGTGCCATCGAAGGTCCACACCGAATTGTGGTTCTGCGCCGGCATGGCAGGGTGGAAACGGGGGTCGACGCCCCTGGCGGTGCCATCGGTCACTGGAACCCCGGCAACGTTGTGGTACAAACCGCCCGGGCCGAATTCACCGACCGCGTAGCCGTGCATTTGCCGGGCATCACGCAGGCCACCGTTGACCCGTACACCGGTCTGCACGGTTTTGTAGGCCGCTTGCGGGTAAAACTCGTTCCAGCGCTGATGCGACCAGCCTTTTCCCGGTGGCCGCCCTTCGGCGGACGAGCCGATGTGACGGTTGAGGAATACTTCGATCTGTGCCTGCCACGGGTTGCGGTCGACCACGTTGGAGAACTGGCTGGGGAATGGCGTCAATCCGGGTTGGCGCAGGAACGCATCCAGCGCGGTGCCGGGTGGCGCACTGCGTGCGATGTTGTTCGGGTCCTGGGCCGGTGCCGGGCCGATGGCGGCCGGCGGGAACGGCAACGGCGCGGCCGGGGTGGTCGGGTCGAGTTTTTCCGGGCCAAACTCTTCGAACAACAGCAGTTGCTGAGTGAACGGTTGCGCGCCGTACAACGGGCTCGGTTTGCCGTTTGTGGGGTAGTTGAAACTGGTCTGCACCGTCGGCGGCAGGATGTTTTCCGTGCGTGGGGTAATGCGCGAACCTTTGACCCCATTGGGCAAATCGAAGGAGTCTTCGTTGGCCTCGGGCATGGTCAGGATCGCACTCAGCGCGCCGGCGCGATCCACCGGTTCGTCGTAATACGAAGAGGGGTCGGAGGGTTCCGGCTGATTCTCGTCATCGATGGGGCTGGCTCGCACACCGGTCAGGGTGCCGAGGGTCAACATCAGAAAGACGCTCAGAGGCGTCAGTCGGAAGGTATTGCCGGGTTCACGCGTTGTTCTGTCCATCACCAGCCACCTCATCAAGGAAGGGGTGATGGTGTTTTGCAACTACCGCGCCAAAATATTATTTCCAGTTGTAACAGCGACTTGGGGTTGCTGTTGGTTGCCCCACTCCCCGGCGACTGGGGCCTGACACCCACTGATGGGGAAAGTTCAGAAAACTCTTCGAGGTTATGGAACCCGCCGAAAAGCCAGGCGAACCGTGGTCCCCTCGCCTTCACGGCTATCCAGAGTGACACCTCCGCCGAAGCGTTCCATGATGCGCTTGACCAGCACCAGGCCGACGCCCAGGCCACCGGACTTGGTCGTGAAAAACGGCCGGAAGGCCATGCTGCGCTGTTCTTCATTCATGCCTTTGCCGGTGTCGCTGAGCACCACGCACACAGCGCGGTCGCCACTGGGTTCGAGGCTGACGGTCAATGTGCCGCCCTTGTCCATGGCCTCCAGCGCGTTGGCCAACAGGCTGTTGAGGATCTGCGTCAGTTGCACCGGCTGGCTCAACACCATGGGCGTACTTTGCGGCTGAAACACCACTTGCACGCCGGCCCTGGCGATCTGTTGCTCGAACGCGACGAGGCTTTCGTACAGCGCCGCCACCAGATTCACCGGTTCCGGGTCATCGTTGAGCGGGCGCAGCGACTGCAGCAACTCGCGCACCCACTTCGACATGCGATCGACCTGACCGATGATGTCGTTGATGTTCTTCTGCGCGGGGCCGGCGTCGAACTCCAGCGCCAGTTCGGCACTTGAGCGGATGGTCGCCAGCGGATTGCGCAGGCTGTGCGCCACGGCTGAGGACATCTCGCCCAGTGCGACAAAGGTTTCATTGGCAATCAATTGTCTCTGCTGCGCCGCAAGCAGAATGGCCGCGCGCCGCACGATCCAGTACAGCCCCAGATAAATCAGCCCGCCGCCCAGCGCAGTGGCCAGCCAGATCAGCGTCAACCCGCGTTCGATACGGGCAATCAGGTCTTTGGGCTCCTTGTAGATCTCGACCATCGCCGTAACGTTTTTGCCGTCGGCGTCGAACAGCGGAATGTAGTTTTCAATAAACATGTAGTCCGGTGGGGTGACGAATTTCTGCTCCTCACGCTCCTTGTCGACGTTGTGATAACTGGCCGACACCGGAATCTTTTCATTGAAGGCGCGATCGAGGTCTTCGTCGGAATGAATGCGCGTGCCTTTCAACGCCGGGTTCGTCGACCAGATCACCAATCGATCGGGGGCGTAGATATTGGCGAGGATGACATCCGGCAAGTGTTCGATGTGATCTAGAAACTCCCCACGGGCATTGGCCCGGGCTGCCGGATCGACGTCGGGAAAATCCTTGTCCAGGCGTGAATCGAGCAACTCGCCCATGGTCCGCACGTTGGGAATCGAGACATGACGCACTTCGGCCGAGGCGATGGCCTGAATGAATTGCGCCGTCAGCAAGGCATCGCGCTGCACGCTTTCGTCGATCACAAACCGTGTCGACACCATACCGAGCGCCACGGCCACAGTGCCGATCACGGCCATGCTGATCAGCGAGAACCAGCGCAATAGGTTGAACGGCAGCGTGCGCGAGCTCAACCGTAGATTGCGGTCCTCGACTGGAAGCGATTTCGACTGCATGTTCATGGCGACGACGTCCCGATACTTCCCTATAGGGTTATAGCCCACGGTTGGGGCTTTGCCCGGATGCGGGGCCATCTACCCGATTGCGCTAGAACCCTGTGGGAGCGAGCCTGCTCGCGAAGGCGGTGCGTCAGTCGACATTTTCTTCGCAACAAGTCCGCTTTCGCGAGCAGGCTCGCTCCCACAGTTTTTGCATCCCCACCGCCCCCAATCCTGGGGACTGGCGCCCTATCCAGGCCGAACCTCCAACTTACCTCCAAGCTCCGCAAGCCCTCTAATCCAAGCCTCTCGAGCACTTTCGCCATACCTTGGCATGGAAGGTGTACAGGCCCTCTGCAACTGACCCATCCCTAAGGGGCAGGTACTTCGATAGAGGGATTAACTCATGCACCCTTTACTGTCCAAAACCGCGACCGTCCTGGTCGTGAGCGCCCTGGCCCAGGGCATTGCCCAGGCCGCTTTGTTCGCTGTTGATCCGGGTCCGTACATACCGGCCAACGGCGGTTTCGCCAGTTGGTATCAGGACACCCACGGCCGCACCCTGGATCTGTGCCTGTCCAAAGCGCTCAGCTCGCGAGTGCCCAGCGCTCCCGGCGCGCCTTCGTACATGTGCACACTGCTGCCAACCCCCGGCGTGTTCGACGACGCACAGCCGATTGTCTTCCCGACCAACTTCCCCGATGAATCGTTCTGGTTCACCGGCGAAACCACCATCGTCGATGCCGCACGCGGGATCGACCTCGGTTTCGTCAGTGCCATCGAAGCCGCGTTCGCTGCCGAAGAACCGGTGGAAGGTGATCAGGTCAGCTTTGCGCGGATCCGTATCCGCGTCGATGTACCGACCGCCGGCACCTACGTGATCACCCACCCGTACGGCGTCGACGTGTTCAACATCGACACCCCCGGCCGGCGCGCGATCAATATGACCCGCGACATCGGCATCGGTATACCGCAAACCTACGACGGCGCGCTCAAGGGTGACATTGGCCCATTCCTGCGCAGCGTCAATGGCCCCTACACCGAGACCAACCCGGTGACGGGCGCCGCCGAGCAGTTTGTCGGTGACCCGAACCTCAACGAAGCGGTGACCGGTAGCCCGTTCAACACCAACTACGTGCGGATCGAAGGCCCTAACGGTCTGGATCTGCGTTCGACCACTTTCGCCGTCTCCGGCAAATTGTCGACCGTAGTGCGGCCAACGCCAATGATCACCGAGCGCAGCACCTACTCGCGCAAAGCCGGCGACAGCGCACCCGTGGCCCAGCAGGACGTGTTTGTGAAAGCGCCGCCCGCGCCGGGCACCGTGGCCGTCACCAGCAGCACCCCGGTGCTGAACATGACCGAAGCCAACTCAACCGGTGCCTGGTACGCGCAATCGGCAGTCAACCCGACATTGCCGACCACCCTGCAAGTGACCGCCGACAACCACTTGGCCATCGCCAGCAGCACGCCAACCACCCTGCCCATGACCCTGACCGACCTGGTGGTGATCCAGCGCGCCGAATACAGCCTCAGCTCCGGGCAATTGACGTTGGTCGCCTCGACCAGTGACGAGACCTCGCCGCCGGTGCTCACCGCCAGCTCCTTCAGTGGTGCCGCCATAGGCGCCCTGAGCGGTGACGGCGCGGTGAAAACCCTGGCCACCGGGATCTCGCCGATACCACCGGCCAAGGTTCGGGTGACGTCGTCCAACGGCGGCAGCGATACCGAAGAAGTGGTCATCGTGCAATGAACGCTCACATGCCCAGATCCGTATCAGGAGGCATCATGAACAAGTGGCCACGCTTTGCGCTCAACGCGCTCGGGCTTGCTCTCTCGCTGACCGGCAGTGCCTATGCGCAACTCGCCGCCGTCGACCCCGGCCCCTACACCTTCGCCACCGGGAAATTCCCGATGTGGTACCAGGACAACAATTTGCTGTCGATGGAACTCTGCCAGTCGCGCGCCGCCAGTTCGCGAGTGCCTGTCAGCACACCACCGTCCTACATGTGTATTTTGCTGGCCGAGCCTGGGATCTATGACGACGCCCAGCCGATGATCTTCCCCGATAACTGGCCACCGGAAGCCTTTTGGTTCCTGGCCGAAACCACCATCCCCCAAATCGGGAACAGTGGTTATGAACTGGAAGCCTACGTGGCCGCGATGGAAGCGGCGTTCGCTTCGGAGAACCCGGTCGATGGCGATCAGGCGAGCTTTGCGCGGATCCGCATTCGGGTCTCGGTACCCACCGCCGGCACCTATACCATCACCCACCCCTACGGCGTGGAAACGGTCAATGTCACCACCCCGGGTCGGCGGGCGATCAACATCACCCGCGACATCGGCATCGGTGCCCCGGGCAATTTCAGTGGTGCGCTGAATGGCGCTATCGGCCCGTTCCTGCGCAGCGTCAACGGTCCTTATACCGAGGTAAACCCGGACACCGGCGCCACCGAAACCTTCGTTGGCGACCCGAACCTCACCGAGGCGGTGACCGGCAGCCCGTTCGACACCAACTTCGTGCGCATCACCGGTCCCGCCGGCACGATCCAGTCCAATATCTTCAGTCTGTCCGGCAAGGTGCTCGACAACCGTCAGCAAACTCAGGTGGAAATCGACCGCGCCACCTATCACCGCACTGCCGCTGGCGTGCGTGCCGAAGTGTTTGCCAAGGCTGACAGCAGCTCGGCGCTGTGCTTCCGGGAAACCGTGGCATTGCTCCCCGGCCCGCCGCCGACGCCTTGTCAGACCAGTCTGCTGGGTGACAACAACGGCCTGTTCTTCGGTCAGCGCCTGGGCACCGGCGCCGTCCCACCGGTCGTGGTGGTGACCGCCACCAACCCTACCGGTACCACGCGACCTACGGCCGTGTCGGCCAAACTCACCGACGTGGTGAAAGTGCAGACCGCGCGCTACAGCTGGAGCAATCACAGCCTGTTGATCGAGGCCACCTCGACCGATGAAGTGGCCGTGCCGGATATGGTCGCGCAGGGCTACGGACGTCTGTCGAAAACCGGCACCCTGCAACGCATCACCATCGCCGACCTGACCCAGCCACCGGCTACCGTAACGGTCAAATCCGCCGCCGGCGGCAGCGACACCGAGGCTGTTGTGGTGGTCGGCACCGCGCCGAACACCGGTGAGAACCAACCACCGATCGCCAATACCGACGCCGGCAGCACCAGTTTCGGCGTGCCGATCACCCTCAGCCTGTTGACCAACGACAGCGATCCCGACGGCGACACGCCGCTGAGCATCACCGCGCTGACACAGCCGGCTGCCGGCCAGGGCACCGTCGCCCTCAGCGGCTCCACCGCTGTGGTCTACACCCCGCCAGCCGTGGTGAACGCGCCACTGACCACGACCTTCACTTACAAGGCACAAGACGTCAAAGGTCTGGCCTCGACGGCTCCGGCCACCGTGACCATCACCGTAGCACCTAACCGGGCACCGACTGCGGTCGCCGACAGCGTCGCGACACTGGGCGTGGCGATCCCGATCAACGTCCTGGCCAACGACACCGATCCGGAAGGCAACGTGCCGCTGGGCGTCGCCAGCCTGACCCAACCGGCCGCCGGCCGCGGCACGGTCAGCACCGACGGCACAGTGATCACCTACACCCCACCGGCCACCGTGACCACGGCGTTCACCACCACCTTCACCTACATCGCCCGGGACAGCTTCGGCGCCCAGTCGACGTCGGCCACGGTGACGGTGCAAGTCTCGCCACGGCCAGCGGCGGAGACCTTCGCAGTCACCGCCTCGACGGTGCAGGCACGCTCCGGTGGACGCTTCAACTGGGACTTCACCGGCACCTCCTCGGTGACCACCGGCAACACCATCACCGTGCAGGTCACCACCCCGACCGGGCTGGTCACCTTGGGCACGACGACGGTGCCGCTGACCGGTCGCTGGCGGTTGACGCTGAACAACACGACGGTGGTGCCATCGGCTAACCCGACCGCAACCATCCGCTCGTCCCAGGGCACCGTTCGCACGGTGTCGGTGAACACGCTTTGAACCTGCGCCCCACCCACTTTCGGGTGGGTGGGGCCTGGCTTCAAGCGCTTATTGCCCAAGAGGTTTTCCGCCATGAACACGCCGACCGCCGCCCTGCTTTGCCTGCTCTTGCTGTGCAGCAGTGCAGGCGCGCGCGCCGACGACCTGATGGAAAACGACGACCTGGCGCCCTCCAGCGCCGACCTCGGCGAGCTGCCACCCCCCGTGGGCCAGCAAGCCCTGATCGAGCAGATCGGCCAGGCCAACCTCGCGCTGCTGCAACAGAACGGTCAGTCGCTGCTTGGGCGGATCGTGCAGTCGGGCAGCAATCAAGAAGCTTACATCCTGCAACAGGGCAGCGACCTCATGGCCTTGATCACCCAGAACGGTTCCGGCAACGCCGCATCGATCACCCAAAACGGCAGCCACAACCGCGCGCAGATTTCGCAAAACGGCAACAACAACGACGCCAGCATCGAGCAGGCCGGCGCGGGGCTGCAAAGCGCCGTGACCCAGTCGGGCAACGGCATGAGCGTTTCGGTCAAGCAATATCGCTAAAGCACTGCACTCATCGGAGAGTTAATCATGTTCAAACTGACGCCCCTCACCGCCGCCCTCCTGGTCATGATCAGTGCCCAGGCCATGGCCGACGACAGCCTGTCCACCCAGAACCAGGCCGGTACTGCCAACATCGCCGATGTGAAGCAGACCCAGGCCCCGTTCAGCACCGCCACCCAGACCCAACTGGGCCAAGGCAACAACGCCGCCGCCCTGCAAGACAACGCCACTAGCGTGATCACCCAGGACGCGGTCGGCGACTACAACGCCGGTTACGCCGAGCAACTGTTCGAAAACAACAGTGTCATCACCCAGCAGCAAGCCGGCGCGTTCAACACCAGCCACGCCAGCCAGTCGCTGGGCTTCGGCGCCGGCAACCAGGCCCTGCAACAACAGCAAGGCACCGGCAACTTCTCGTTCGTCTATCAAGACTCGCAGAACGGCAGCGAAGCCAAAACCTTCCAATACGGCGACGGCAACGAAGCCAACATCGAGCAACTCTATGAAGGCACCGGCAACAGTTCGGTGATCACCCAGTACGGCACCGCCAACTACGGCACCGCCGAACAGGTCACCCACAACGGCGGGCAGATCGGCATCAACCAGGCTGGCGAAGGCAACTACGCCTATGGCGACCAGCGCGACGGCACCGGCGGCAACATCACCATCAACCAGTTCGGCAACCTCAACGGCACCGAGATCTGGCAAGACGCACAACTCGCCAGCCAGGCCACCGTCAACCAGTACGGCGACAGCAACGAAACCGTGGTCGATCAAAGCTTCGGCGAAAACAACAGCGCCGCCGTCACCCAGGTCGGCAACACCAACGCCATCTATGCCGACCAGTTCGAGTCGGTCAACTCGACCCTGGCGCTGTACCAGGTCGGCAACGGCAACGTGCACTACACCTACCAAAGCGGCGACAGCCACGTCCTCAACGCCACATCGGTAGGCAACGACAACAAGGTCTACGCCAGCAACTGGAAAGGCCCGCAAACCGGCGGCCAATTCGGCAGCAACCAGCGCGCCAACATCACCCAGGCCGGCACTGGCAACATCGCCAGCTTCACCCAGGATGGCGTCGGCCAGATCATGACCACCAGCCAGACCGGCACTGGCAACAAAACCACGGTCAAACAGGCTGACTCCTACAACGAGCTGTACTTTGATCAGAACGGCAGCGACAACATCCTGATCTCCGATCAGCGCGGCACTAACAACCTGATCCAGGGCTCGTCGAACGGCACCGGCAACAGTGCTGAGTTTGATCAATCCGGGACTGGCAACCAGGCGTACACCGCGCAGCTCTATGGCAGCGACAACATGATCACGGTCAAACAGGCTGACACCATGAACGTGGCGTATGTAACCCAGGGCGGGACGGGGAACATTGCCAATGTCGATCAGAGCGGGATGACGCAGACGGCGAACATTCAGCAGTTCGGGTCGGCTAACCAGGCGAGTGTTTTGCAGCAGTAAGGGTTGAGTGTTGATGAACCGCGATTCTCTGGTGAAGAGGGTCGCGGTTTTTTTGTGGGCTGACGTAACCACACGCGCGGCTTGCCAGACCAGCCGAGTCCTACAGAAAAAAGAATGCTTTTACCAAATCCGTGGTGTTTTCCTACCACTTCTGGCGGTTGGCGATCGGAAGTACGGCGTCTAGGATTCTTCGGGACAAATTGATCCTCATGGAGCTTGACCAACGTGCTATTCATCCAGCCAGCGACGACAGCAAATGCTTTACCGAATAGACTTCGAGGCATTAAACCCGGAGGTGCCATGATCGACCCGTCTTTAATCGACCCACTGTGCCCAGTCGTTTCAGATCTTGACCCTGAAGAGCAAGCCGCGAGCTATGACCGCTGGTTAATCGCCAAAGTGCAGGCTTCAATGAATGATCCACGACCGAGCATTCCAAATGATCAGGTTATGGTCGAGATGCGTGCCCTGATGGAAGCAAAGCGTAAAAAATACGATGCAGGTTGAGTGGCAGCCCGAAGCTCGGGCTGAACTCCTGAAAATCCTTGATTACATCAGTGACCGGAACTTAGTAGCGGCTGACAGACTTTCCCAAGCTATCGAAGGCGCTACGGTTACCCTTGCTCAACATCCACACCTCTATCGAATAGGTCGAGCGCCCGGCACTCGCGAGATGGTTGTGCACCCCAATTACCTGATCATTTATCAAGTGGTGGGTCGGATAAATATTTTGAGCGTTTTGCATGCGCGTCAGGAATATCCATAACGCAGACCGAAAAATGCCGGCAGACCAACGTAATTATTTTGTTAACGACAAAAACGCGACCTTTTCGAGGGTCGCGTTTTTTGTTTCCCATCCTTCCTGAGTTATGGGGAACTCTTGGATGGTGATTCCGAGCAACTCAAAGAGTCAGCCCAGTCCTGCACTGCTTGATCATCAATAAAGCGACCAGCATCCACATCGGCCAACGCTTCCAAGGTCAGACGGCGCTTTTCTACTTCCTGATCGTTTTGGATCTTCGGGGAATTAGCCATCCTTCAACTCGACGTGATCCAGCGCTTGATTGACTGCCAGTTCACCCAGCATCACGACTTGTGCGATACCGAGCGCGGTCTTGCGGTGTGAGGGCGGCAGCGAGGCGGCGAAGTTGTTGAGCATTTCACTGGCCGAACCGAGGGTTTCGCTGGCATTGGCCAGTAGAGACTCGGTGTTGTACCTGGGGTTGGCGAAGTACATGGGCTCCGGCTCGTTAGTGCTGGACATGATCGGAGCGGAAGGATTGAGGTAGTAATCGAGCGCACGGTCGGCAGCATCGTGGAGTTTTTTGCTGTCGACTGAGGCGTAGGGGGATGTGGTGTCGGTGGTGATTTCTGATTCTGGCGGATTGGGTGTTGGTTTTTTCATGATTATTTACCCTGTATGACGGTTATAGCTGGCCCCCCATTCGGTTTCCAAGCGAATAGGTGGCAGCTGTACGCAGGTTGGAAACCCGGGACAGAGGCAACCCGGCAGACACAAGGTCTCCCACGCACAGCCGCCATAACAAAGTGCACACAGTGAAGGTGCGCAAGGATACGTTATGAATGGCGCTTGTGCGCTCTGTAGTTACTCGGGTTTCCATGCCCGGCCGCTGAATTGGCAGCGACGAACACAGGCTAGAGACCGGACGTCCGACGGACAACCTGAAAACATTGTGGGAAGGTTCCGCCGATTCAGACACTTTTTTAAACAAACTTCAGATCGTAACCCTCACCCTAGCCCTCTCCCGGAGGGAGAGGGAACTGACCGAGTGGTTTGGTGGAAGTACGCCGACGTGCGCTATCGCGTTGAACTCGGACTTTGAAAAGCACACAAATCGGCCCCCTCTCCCTCCGGGAGAGGGCTGGGGTGAGGGGCAAATCCACCACAAATCCAAAGCCGACCACCCTGTGCTCCTCACCACTCAACAGGATGAGCGTTAGCTCGGCTGCTGCTTTTGATCTTGATCCACCGGCCCCGTCGGCAGGCTGAGTGGAGGGATTTATCCGGGGGGGGGAGCGCAGCGACTGTTTGGCGAAGCCAAACACATCGAGAGGAGGTGCAGCGAAGCAAACCGGAGGCGATGCCCCCGGATCAATCCCGGAGCGAAGGAACCCCGAGCCTCAGCGAGTGGGCCGAACGTTGGGGCAAGCCTTTTTTTGCTTACTTTTTTGAGGCGTTTGTCAAAAAAGTGAGTCGCCGTCAGGGCGAAACCCTAAGCAGCCGTTACCGCAGCAACGGATATGTACTCAATCAACAAGAACCTGGTCGGCCCAAAGGCCGCCACGTTCACTCAACGTCAGCCTCAGCCTCAGCCCCCGGATCAACCTTGTTCTGACTCAAATACCGATTCAAAACATCATCCTGAGAAGGCGAAGAACTATCCCCCGCCACCTGCCACAACCGCCGCTCAATCCCCTGCGCCACCATATGCCCCACCGCCGCCTCAATCGCCGACAACACACACAACTGCGCCGGCTCATTCGTCGTATAACCCACCTCGGCCTCGAGCAACTTCTTGAACTCGATAAACTTGAACACCCCGGCACTGCGCGCCACCGAATAAATCGTCTTGCTGGTCATCACATTCGACAACACCTGCCCACTGCGCACATCCACCGCACGCAAGTTGACGGTCACCTGATCCACCCGATACTCCCGGGAAATATCAATCCCCAGATACCGCGCCCCTTCCCCACCGCTACGCACATTCGTGTCGTAAGCGATGATCCCGCCTTCAAGCATCATGTTCGCCGCCTGCAACGGTGGCAGCTCACCCTGAATATTCACCGGCGTATTCGGCTTCTTCTGCGAGGCGCGAATAATCTTGCGCTCGGTCAGAAGGTTCTGCAGCCCTTCGCGCTCCAGCACCACAAACCAGCCACTGGCCTGCATCGCGTCCATCAACATCGAGGCCGCGCCCTGGGTCACGCTGGTGGAAAACGAACTCGCCGGCGTCGGCTTGTACTGCCCGGTCTGGTCACGGAAGCCGTACACCACCGCCATCAAACGCCCCTTGGGTCGCGGCATCTTCAGCAAGTCGTAGTAGGTCGAGGCCCTGGGGGTCAGGGTCGGGGTTTCGGTGTCCTGCTCGGCCGACATCGGCTCACGCAGACTGCACCCTTGTAATGTCGCCAACATCAGCCCTAGCGCGATGATCTTTTTCATGTCCGTCTCTCCCCGGAACCGTCAGCCCGTCATGGGTTGAGGCCGTTCACCTGAATTTCCGAAACTTCACCAGTCGCTCGGTCGGTCACTTCAATGCTCAGTGCCCCGGAGTCGTCGATGACGTTGACGATAAAAGTGTCGGTGGACAGGCTCCCCGTGTTGCCGGTGGAGATGTTGTCCAGCAACTGCCCTAGCAACCGCGATTGCAATTGACTGGTGAAGCGCTCCAGCGCCGAGGTGCCGGCCACGGTCGAGCGGCTTTTGAGGTCCGGATCGTCGTGATCGTTTTGCGCCTGGGCGTTGTTAAGCAGCCATGTGCCGTTGAGCGGGTTGCCGCCGAATGACGGGTTGACCGGCGTGTAGACCAGTTCGGTGGCCTGGACGGCGGCAGCGCTGGCAAGGCCGATCAACAACCCCGAGATCCAGAATCCGCTGCGCCGTGAGAACGTTGTGGTTTTCATAGTTCGTCCTTCTCAAGGTCGGTGGTGTCCTGCAACAGAGCCTCCAGCTTGCGCTGGACAACCTGGCGTCGAACCCAGTCAGCGGCCGCGTAGGCCTCTTCCTTCAGTTCCACGGTGTTCGGCGGCAGGAAGCGCCGATACACCAGGCGTTGCTGATATTCCACGGTCACCAGGCTGCCCCAGCGCGCGTCGGGCCGCTCGCGCACCACCAGGTTGAAATCCATCCGGCTGGTGTCGCGCAGGCGTTCACTGAACGAGTAGTAAAAATCGTGGCCGATGTGCGAGATCGTGTCGTCGACAATGAAGCCCATCAATTCATCCTCTTCAGCGGCGTGAGCGCAGCCCACCACGACACTGAGGATCAGCGCGCACATCCACTGGCGGCTCATGGCTGCAACGCCTGCGGCAAGACCGACTGGCCTTTGGCCGGGCCGTTGGTGCCGTCGAGGAAGGCTTTTTCGGCAACGAACTGCCAGTCCGAATAACGCTGCATGCCTTGAAAATCCGACCACTGCGTGGGGAAGTCCGCCTGCTTCAACGGCACCTCGGTCGAAGGGCTGTTGAGGCCGGTGATGCGTCCGTCAAAACCCCGTTGCAGTGCCCATTCACCTTTACCGATCGGGTCCGGATAGAGCTGACGCAGATGATGCCGAGCCTCCGGAAAACGCTGATCGTCGAGCAGGTCAGCGAGCTCTTTCGGGTACTGCGCCAGCCCCGGCGAACTGCGGTAGTAGCTGCGCAGCGCCTGGGCATATTGCGTGCCGACCCAGAGCAATTGCTTCTCGCGGTCGCGGCGCGAGGCGGTCGACCACAACTCGCCGGCACTGGCCAGGCCCATGCCCATCACGACGATCAGGAACAGCACGCCCAGGTAGGTGAAGCCACCCTGCTGCGCGCGGTTACCACTCGGAATACTGGCTGCCATCACGCGCCCTCCCGTTGGCACCGCTTTTGATATCGGCCACGCCGCCCGCGACGCCTTCCGGTGGCGCGATCAGCACCCACAGGTCTTTGCGTTCGGTGATCGGGTCCAGTGGCGCGTTGCGCAGGTAACGTTGTTCGATCAATTGCTCGATGGAATCGGGGTAGCGCCCGGTGTCGCCGTAAAAGTGATCCAGCGCTTCGCGCATCGCCGACAGGCTCTGGCGCAAAGTGGTTTCCTTCGACGCTTCGAGGCTGCTGAAGTAGCGCGGCAGCGCGATGGTCATCAGCGTGGCGATGATCGCCATCACCACCATCAACTCCAGCAAGGTAAAGCCTTTTTCCCGGCGCATGAGGTTCACCACTCGCGGTAAGCGATGCCGTTGAGGCCCTTGCCGCGCGCCGTGGAGTAGACGTCGAACACGTCCTCGCCATCGCGCGGGTTCTGAGCCGAACTGTTGTAGGCGCGCACGCCCCAACCCCCTTCGTCATCACGTTTGGCCGGCACCAGCGGGTCACGCGGGATACGGCGTAAAAAGTAGAACTTGGCCCCTTTGGCGCTGCGCACATCACGCACGCCTTCGACCAGCACTTGCAGGTTCGGCGGGTAGCCGCTGCTGTTCATCGACTTCTCGATATAACCGGCATCGAAGGCACGTTTGTAGGCGTCGATGCCATCGCGAATCTGATACAGCGCGGTGCGCAAATCCTGCTCCTTGCCGCGCCGCACCACGGTCTCGGTCAGTGGCGCGGCCATGCTCGCCAACAGGCCGATCAGGGCCAGCGTCACCACGACTTCGATCAAGGTAAAACCGCGCTGGGAGGCGTTCATGATCAAGGCTTCTCGACGGTGACACGGGTGGTCGCCACGGCCGAACTACCGACTGCGCGAGGCTGCACAACAGGCGCTGGCGCGGAGTAGGTCTGCATCGAGCGGTCCGGGGCCTGAATGTGCATGCTGGTTTCGGTGCCGGTAGAGAACTCCATGTCCGACGGGCTCTGATACGGCAGGTTGCGCACGATCCGTGGGGTGATCGACAGCACCAGTTCGGACTTGCCGACGGTGTCCTTGTTGCTGCCGAACAGCCGGCCGATGCCAGGTATGTCGCCAAGACCCGGAATCTTGTTGCCGGTGGCGCCGTGGTCATTGCGCATCAGGCCGGCGAGGATCTGGGTTTCGCCGTCATGCAGGCGCAGCGAGGTCTGCGCGTTGCGGGTGTCGACCTGTACCGGGATCGTGCCCTGGCGGGTCGGTTCCAGCGGCGTGGCGTTACTCACTTCCAGGGCAATCTTGATCGCCACTTCGTTGTTCAAATGCACGGTCGGTTGCACTTCGAGTTTCAGACCGACATCCAGATACGTGACGCTTTCAGTGATCACCGGGCCTTGGGTTGAAGGCACTGAGGTGGCGCTGATGATCGGCACGCGCTGACCGATGTGGATGCGCGCCTGCTCACGGTTGCTGACCCGAATCACGGGGCTGGCGAGGGTGTTGATGTCGTTGTCCTGCGCGTTGATCTTGGCCTGTGGCGATGGCGAGATGCTGATGCGGCTGGAGTTGATGCCTTTGAGTTGATCAAGCAGGGTCACCGCCGAACCGTCGCTGTTGACCACACCAAAGGTGTTCGGCCATTGCAGGCCAAGGTCGAGAATGCGCTGGGTGGCGACTTCCATCACTTCCACTTCCAGCACCACTTCGGGGTTGGACTGGTCTTGCGATTGCAGGAGTTTTTCCGCCATGCGCACGGCGTCTTCGGTGTCGCGCATGGTCAGGGTGTTGAGGCGTTCGTCGACGAACACGTCGCGGGTCTTGAGCATGGTTTTGACCATGTTCAACGCGGTGTTGGCATCGATGCTGGTCAGGTAGAAGGTGCGCATCACCAGCTCTTGATAGTCCTTGAGCTTCTGTGGCGAATCCGGGTAGATCAGCAGCGTGTTTTCGTTCACCACTTTCTGGTGCAACTGGTTCTGTTGCAGCAACAGTGTCACCGCGTCTTCGATGCGCACGTCACGCACGAAGATCGTCGCTTTCATGTCCGGGCGCAGGTCTTTGTCGAAGATGAAATTCAGGCCGGCGACCTGCGACAGCACTTCGAAAATGGTTTTGAGGTTGGCTTCGCGAAACTCCAGGGTTACCGGGCGGTCGAGCTTGGTGCGCAGTTGCGGATACGGGATCACGTTGCGGCTCTGCACCAGGCGAATGTTGCCTTGCAGCTCCAGCGCACCTTCGTTGGTCGGGTCGAGTTCGAGGATCTGTTTGACCTGGCGGTCGGCACCGTAGATGTCACCCCGGCGCAAGTCGCCACGGGCCAGTTCAAGCTTCTCGTCCATGCTGCGCAGGTAGTCGAGTTGGCGCAGGGCATCCTGGGCGCGGCGGTTGTTCGGCTCGATGGTCAACACGCGGTTGTAGGCGGTGCGCGCCGAGGCGAAATCGCGGCGTGAGCGGTCGGTGTCACCGGAGGTCAGCAATGCAGTGATCGCCTTGGCCCGGCCGCTGTTGAGCAGCAGGTGCAACTCGGTGTCGCGAGGATCCTCGCGCAAGCCTTCCTCGACCCGGGCCAGCCCGGCCTCGTATTGGCCCTGCTCGATCAGGTCGGCAGCTTCCTTGTTGGCCACCTGCGCAGAACTGCACGCGGCCAGCCCGGCGCAGAGGCCCAGGCTCATCAGTAAAAGGGATCTGTTCATTGCGTACTCCCCACAGACAAGGTCTGCGACAAATGCAAAGGCAGGTAGACCAGACTCAATTCCAGTTCGGAAATGCCGGTGATCTTCCAGGTGTCGTCGATCACATCCCCGTTGCGCACGACGTAGATCTTTTCGCCGCTCTGCAAAAACACTTGCAGGTCGCTGCGGTCATGCAGCTTGCCGACGAACTGAAACGGCACCGGTGGCAGGCTCGGGGCAGGCACCACCGGGGTTGGCGTAATCGCTTGTTCAGTGACCGTGGCCAGGGTTGGCGCGGCCTTCCAGCTCTTGGTGGCGAACAGATCACCGGCCGGGCTCAAGTCCTTGATCGGCGCCGCTTTGACTTTGCCGCTGCTGGCCGGCAACGCACCACGGCTGGCGCTTTTTGCAGGCGTCGCTACGGCCACTTCAGCCGAATCGGCGTCTTCGCTCGGCGAGAGAAATTCCGGCAACCAGGCCAGCGCCGCCGCCACGCCGAAGAACGCCACCCAACCTGTCACGCGCTTGGTATTCATCACGACCTCGACAGGTAAAGGGTCATACGGATCCGGCCGTTGAGGTCGGTGTCGCCAATCTTCTTGCGTTGAAACTCGACGTCTTCCACCACCACCGCCGGCAACTGGCCGAGCAAGGCGTGCAGGAAGCGGCGCAGTTGCGGATAGCTGCCGCGTACCGGCAGCAGAATCTGGTAGCGCGCCAGATGGGTTTTCGGATCGACGCCGAGGGCGTATTCACCGCGTGCCAGGGTGATGTGTTCCTGGGCGGCGAGCGCGTAGATGCGGTCGATGGCCACGGTGGCTTGCGGCTGCGCCGGCAGCTTGTTGCGGAAATCGTCGAGCTGACGCTGTGGCACCACCGGCGGCGCGATGCTGCCGTCCTCCACCTTGGCCAGATACTCGCTGGCTTCCTGAGTCTGCTGGCTCAGGTGCTGCAACGATTGCCAGCCCGGCAGCAAGCCGCCCAGCGCCCAGATCAGCGCGATCAACAACAGCGCCAGCCCGGCCAGACCCGGCAGGCCAAGGCCTTGCAGGTATTCGTGGACGATCAGTCTAGGGATTCGCATCGCCAATCTCCCAAGTCGCCGACAGGTTGAATTGCACCGGTTGTTCCGGCGACTTGACGACAATTTCGTGGCTCAGCAGCGACACGTCGGACAGCTCGTCGCTGGCTTCCAGACGCTTGTGGAAAGCCAGCATCGCTGGCAGATCCCGCGCTTCGGCGCTGATGCGTAATTGGCCCTTGCGCGCATCCGGGGTCAGGGTCAGCAGCGCGATGTCCTCGCGGGGCATGGCCTCAAGCATGGCGAACAGGCGTTCCCACGGGCGGCGCAGTTGCTGCGAGACCTTGCGCATTTCCGCAAGGTTTTGCGCTTGCTCACGGGTTTCGGCCGGGCTCAAGGTGCTTTTGCTGGCGCTGTCGCCGGTGAGCTGGCGTTGTGTGGTTTGCAAATGACCTTGCTGTTGTTCGGCCTGGGCATCGAGGTGCTGTTGCACGCCGAAGCACAGCAGCGCCAGCAACGCGCCGCCGCCGAGCAGGCTCCAACCCAACAGGCCGGAGCGTGGACGTGGCTGAAAGTCGAGGTTGAGGGCGCGCATGTCAGGCCACCGCCTGGGACATGACGTACAAGCCGTCACGCACGGTCATCGAGTCGTCTTCAAGGGTGCGCAGTTGCACCCCGGCCACGTCCGGATGCGCATCGAGGCGCGCCGGGGCATGCAGATAAACGTTGAAGGCGCGTTCGCTGGTCGACGCCTGCAACTGCCGTTCGCGACCGATCAAGGCACTGAGCGCTGCATCGCTGTCGCTGCCACCCGCCGAGCGCACGCCGGCCCAACGCCCTTCCCGGGCCAGCAGCAACACGCTGCGTTGCGGCTCGGCGACCACGAAGAGGAAGTCGCCGGCGTCGAGGCTTTTGTCGAAACGGTTGAACGCCGTCATCAGGTATGGCTGCACCGAGCGCAGGCGCACACCACGGCCGCTGACCAGTGCCCGCAGGCGATCGAGCAAGTCTTGCGGCAAGGCGCTGGCGATGCGGTCGTACCCGGCAGGCTCGGCAGACAACACCAGAGTCCAGGCCTGCGTCGGCACGCCGAACAGGTCTTCAAAGCACAGTTGGGCGAAGCCCCTCAGCTCATCCGGGCTGCTGATTTGCGTGCTCCACGGCACCAGACAGAAACGGCTGAAGTGGCCGGAGATCACCACGCTCAATTCGGCACCGGCGCGGGCGTGTTCACCGAGCAGACGGTCGAGGGTGTCCAGCGCCACCGCGTAGCTCTGGAAGCCTTCGTCGATGTAACCGACGCTGCCCAGCCACAGGGTTTCACTGCCCCGCCGCTGCCCCAGGCCAACACCGCTGGCGCCGAGCACGGCGACAAAATGTTCACGAGATAAAAGTGACACGATTGATCTCCTCCAGCGTGGTGCGACCTTGTTCCACCAGCTCCAGCGCCGATTCGCGCAGCAGGCGCAAACCACGGGCACAGGCCAGGGCTTTGATTTTTGTGATGGGTTGACGCTCGACGATCATCTGCCGCAGCTCGTCGTCCAGGTGCAGCAACTCGGCAATCGCCGTGCGCCCGCGATAACCGCTGCCCCGGCAGTGGCCGCAGCCTTTGCCGTGAACGAAGTGGTAGTGGTCGACTTTCTGCGGGTCGAGGCCCGAGGCGCGCAGTTCTTCATCGCTGGGGTTGACCGGCGCGCTGCAACTGCTGCACACCAGCCGAATCAGGCGTTGGGCGAGGATCGCGTTGAGCGCCGAGACCAGGCTGTAGGGGTCGATTTCCATCTGGGTGAAGCGGCCGATCACGTCGAAGACGTTGTTGGCGTGGATGGTGGTGAACACCAGGTGCCCGGTCAGTGCCGATTGCACGGCGATCTGCGCGGTGTCCGGGTCGCGGATTTCGCCGACCATGATCTTGTCAGGGTCGTGACGCAGGATCGAGCGCAGCCCCCGGGCGAAGGTCAGGCCTTTTTTCTCGTTGACCGGGATTTGCAGCACCCCCGGCAACTGATATTCGACCGGGTCTTCGATGGTGATGATCTTGTCCACGCCGTGGTTGATCTCGGTGATCATCGCGTAGAGCGTGGTGGTCTTGCCGCTGCCGGTCGGGCCGGTCACCAGGACCATGCCGTAGGGTTCGGCGGCGAGGCGCCGTAACTGGCGCAGCGTCTCGTCTTCAAAGCCCAGCGCTTGCAGTTGCACGCCGCAGACCTTGTCGGCCAGATCCTGTTTGTCGAGCACCCGCAGCACCGCGTCTTCGCCGAAGATGCTCGGCATGATCGATACCCGGAAGTCGATCTGCCGGCCACTGATGCCGATCTTGAAGCGACCGTCCTGCGGTACGCGTTTCTCGCCGATATCCAGTTCGGCCATGACTTTGACCCGCGAGATCACCTGTTCGGCAAACTCGGCGCCCTGGACTTTGCTGATGTTGTTGAGCACGCCGTCGATGCGGTACTTGATCACCAGACCGTGGCCGGTAGTACCGAGGTGGATGTCGCTGGCGTGCATTTTCAGCGCGTCGTAGAGGGTCGAGTTGACCAGCTTCACCACGCTGCTGGCGTCTTCGCTGATGCTGGTCAGCGACAGGCTTTGCAGGGTGTCGATCTCGCTGTGGGTGTCGCCCTGGGCGTTCAGCGACTCGACGGCGTGGAAGCTCTCTTCGTGGCGTGCCAGGTAGGCCTTGAGGTCGTCTGCGTGTACCAGATGCAGCGGCGCGCCGTGCAGGCAATCGTCGATCCAGGCCAGCCGCGCCGAATCAAAGGGGTCGGCAAACACGCCGATGACTTCGTCGTTGTGGCGCAGCAGGATGAACTCACGTTTGAGGCATTGTGCGAGGGTGACCCGGTCGAATACCGGCGTCGATTGAAACAGGCTGTCGGTGTCGAGCACCGGGTAATGCAGGGTGGCGCCGAGGCAATCAATGAACGGCATCGGCGCCAGTTCGCACAGCACGCCGAGCGCATCCAGTACGCGTTCCCCGGAACTGGCGGCCCGCGCCCGGGCCTGGGCCAACTGCTCACTGGAAAAGCGTTGCGGTGCGCTTTCCACCACCAGCGGTTCGACGACAACGGACAGACGTTCCATGGTTTGCTCTCCAACCGGGGCTTAAAGCCCTGTCGGCGCGACAAACCCTGGCGGCAAATGCCGGAACGTCTGATCGCGCCACTACTCCCCGGTGAGCATTTGATCGTCGTCCGGTGCCTTGGATGGCGACTGTCGTCGTCGATCCGCCAGCACCCAACTGCCATCGTATAACTGCAACGGGAAGCTCTCGGTCCTGCTCTGGCGTCGTTCGACGAAACCCTCGGAAGGGTTCGCACCGGGTTTCGCTTCGCGCTTGAACCCCAGAAGGTCGCAGACAGCTCGGGCCAGTTCCGCCAATGGAAACGGTTTGAACAGGATGTGGCTGACTTCCAGTTGCCGTGCCCGCTCACAAACTTCAGCGGTCGGGTGACCCGTTATCAGCACAAAATGACACGCCCTGTTCTGGCGGACCGCGTCGAGCACCTCAAAGCCTTCCATATCGGGCAAGCGGTAATCGAACACCAACACGTCGGGGGCAAACGTTTCGGCTGAACCGATACCCGTCGCTCCGTCATGTGCAATCCGGACGTCCAGCCCCTGCGCCGACAGATAATCCTGAAGATTCTGTGCAAGCAGCTGTTCGTCTTCGACAACCAGTACTTTGTTAACCAAGGTCGACTCCTTGAAACCCGCAAGTCCGAAAACTGAACCCGCTGGAGTGCGCCTTACCATGGGTAACGCACACTTCATGCCAGGCTGAGTGCCGGTAAATTTTAGTCTTCATGTCCTTGAATTTCATGACAATGCCCGCTCGTCCCGGTACCCCGTTCCCCAAAAACGGGGAAGCACCTGAATGGGCATCGAAGCCATTCCCCACTAATGGGGGGGAACCTTCAATCGTCGTCAATTCGTTCGATCCTGTTCTGCGCCCGCAATTGCGCGAGCACTTGGCGACGAGCCTGGGTCTGTTGCTGTCGGGCAAACTCGCCCGTGACTGCTTCCAGCCCCTCTGATTGTGGGACATCGCTCGCCTCCAACTGGTTCTGCAAATAAATCAGATGCCAACCAAACGGTGATCGCACCGCACCGCTGGCAAACCCCGAAGCGCTGATGATAGACGCTCGCATCTGATTTAAGCGTAGACGTGCCTGAGCCTGCGTGGCGGCATCGGCGTTCGGCGCGACTTTGATCAAGACGTGCCTCGTCTGGGTGAACCGCTGCCGGATCAGGTCGGCGAACATCTGCTGCGCGGCCAGTTCGCGACGCATGTACTCGACGTACGAGGCTTCATCGAAACCCGCCTCCTGCAAACGCCGGTTGAAGTTCTCGGTGCCGCCGATTGTAGTGCGAGTCTGTTCGACCTGTCGGCGCACGCTTTGCTCGTCAATCACCACGCCACGTTTGCGCGATTCCTGCCACAGCAGCTCTTTGTCGATCAGCGCATCGAGCGCGGCCTGACGCAGCTGTTTATAGGCTTTGGGATTGCGAATGCTCGCCACCGCGCGGCCCTGATCTTCCAGGTACTCGGCGAAGAACCGCTCAAGGCGAAACTCGGAGATTTCCTCGCCATTGACCCGCGCAGCCGCTGGCCCATTGTTGGCCAAGGCTACGGGCAACCAGCATGTCAGCAACAGCATTAACGTTCTGAGCTTCATGATCAGAGCCTCCGTTCAGGGGCTGGCAACAATCGGTTTATAGGGTGCAACCAGATAAAAGCGCTGATCCGGTAAATCCACCGTGACGACATGCGCGCCGCTCAACCCCAGGCGTCGTCCGGGGCCGAAATTGAGGCGCGGGGTCAGACCGGTGTCGAAGTCGTGCAGGCCTTCCAGCGCGGCCACCAGCTTTTCGCGGCTGGCATCGCGTCCGGCCTGTTTCATGCCTTCGCTGAGCAGCAACATCGAGGCGTAGGCGCCGACCTGCAGCACTGCGTGCTGAGCGCCAAGGCCTTGATGCTCGCGCAGCAAAGTCAGGGCCATGCGTCCGCTCTGGGTCCAGTCGCTCGGTACGAACGGATAGGCGAGGAACACCCGCCGGGAAAAGCCGTCCGGCACCTGCATCAGATCCCCGGCCACCTGGCTCGATGCGGCGAACAGGTACGGCACCTGCCCGGCACTTTGCAAGCGTGTGGCCAGGCGGCTGAAGCCAGCGCCGCTGCCCAGATAGAAGACTGAACGCGAGCCCAACGGCAGCGCATCCGCCGCCGGGTCATAGACGTGTACCTGGACGTTCTGCCAGCCGTGACCCTGCAAATACTGACCCAGGGTTTGCGCCGCTTGCGTCTGCGTGGGGTCGTCGGCACAGGCAATCAGCGTCGGCCCTTGCAGCACGCGCAGGCTAGCCGTGGCGTAATCGGCCAGGGCAATCAGTTGCTCGCGCAATCCGGGCAACGGTTCGAAAATCTGCGCACTGGCCTGCACCGAGCCGAGCAGCGACAACGGCCCGATCAGCGGCACGCCGGCCTGCTCCAAACGGGTTGCCAACGCGCTGTCGAGGGCCGGCGCCAGCGGCGCGATCAGGGCGAACACCTGTTCCTGCTCGATCAGTCGCTGCAACGCCTGTTCGGCACTGGCGCGATCCGGGCCGGGGTCGATCACCGTCAGGCGCAACTGCCGGCCATGAATGCCGCCCGCCTGATTGATCCGCGCGACACTGCCGTTGAGCACCGCCGCCACCGTGGCGCCCTCCTCGGCTAACGGTCCTTGGCTGGGCAGTAACGTACCGAGGCGCAAGGTCTCGGTATCGAGACCGGGGTCGCGCTCATCGGCCAGGCGTTTAAGGTAGGCGGTGAGGTTGCGCTGATCCTTCATCGACAGCAGAAAGCGCGGCATGCTCGGGTCGAGACGGTTGTTGCCGGGGTCACGTCCCTGCTGAATCACCCTCGCCACGCTGCTGTCGGTGTAGGCCGGATAGTGGCGGCCGTTGACCTGTTGCTGGCCATAACTGCTGGTCAGCCGCGACCAGTTCAACGCCGGCGGACGCACCCCGCCTTCGGGCCGGCCGAGGCCATCGGCGCCGTGGCAGTTACTGCACGGCAGGCTGGTGGCCGGCAGCAACACATCCGCCGCGCCGACCCGAGCCATGATCGCCTCGCCACTGGCCGACAGACCTTCGCGGTACAGGCGCTTGCCCGCCGCTTCTTCGGGCGTCAGCGGCAGCGCCGTCGCGCCAAAGCTGACGCTGGCGAGCAGGAACAGGGCGAGAACGCGGCAGCGCTTCATGGTGCGTGCTCAGCGGCCAGCCACGGGCATTGTCAGCAACTGCAAGCGCTGGGCAATGGCAGCGGCCGGGGCATCGGGGCGGATTTTGCTCCAGCGTTTGTTGGCGACATCGCCGACGATCAACTGCGTGGAGTGTTGTTCCGGTGTCGGAATGATCTGGCCGATACGGCTCAACACCAGGTCCATCTGCGCCTTGTCGCCGGTAAGAAAAAGCCAATGAGGGTCATCGGAACCCTGCTTCAAGGTGTAAGCCTTGAGCACCGCCGGCGTGTCGCGCAGCGGGTCACTGGTAAGGGAAATAAAGGTGATGTCCTGAGCCTTGTCACCCAGCAACTCGCGCACTTCCTTGAGTTTGCGGGTAATCAACGGGCAGGCATCGTTGCAACTGGTGAAAATCACGTTGAGCAGCACCACGCGGTTTTGCAGCGCGTCGCTATAGAAGCGCAGGGTTTCACCGTTCTGATCCTGCAACGGCGTATCGGTGAACCAGGTTTTAGCGTCGCGGGTGCCTGTGGCCGGTGCCGCCGCAACGCTTTCAGTTGCGGTGGCAGAAGCCTCGGGAGCATGGCCTTCGTGGGCAACGGCGACGTTGCCGAAAATGCACAAGCACGCGGTCAGGGAAATCCAGTCGAGGGCTCTCATGGCTGTTGCTCCATGGCAATGGCGGTGTGTTTGGCGTGGGTGCGCAGGCCGCTGAGCTTTTCCACTTCCTTGGACAGCAGCGCCGGATCGGTGAAGCCGTAATAGCGGGTCCAGTGGCGGCTATCGCCGTCGCCGACGAGGATCAGCGGTTGATGATTCTTCAAGTCGCCGCTGAAACTGCCCAGCCCCTTGAGGGTTTCGGTGATCGATTGAGACGAGCCGGTCAACCAGCTCCAGCCCGGGCCGCGCTGGAAGGCGCGGGCGTATTCCTGCAAGCGTTTCGGGTCATCGCGTTGCGGATCAACGCTGATCGACACCAGTTGCACTTCGGTGCCGACCCGTGCGCCCAGCTGCTTTTGCACCTTGCCCATGATCGAAGAAACCACTGGGCACACCGTGGTGCAACTGGTGTAGATGAAGCTCATGACAACGATTTTGCCCTGCACCAGATCCTGCTCCAGGCGCACGGTTTTGCCGTTTTGATCGAGCAACGAGACGTTGGCGAATTTGACTTGAGCGTTTTCCTGCGAGTTGCTGGGGACGGCTGCTTTGTGCCCGGCATGTTCGTCGGCTGAATGGGCCTGAGCCTGGTGAATGCCCACGCTCAGCAGGCACAGGGTCAACAGGCCACGGGATGCAAATCGGTTCATGTCGAAATTCCTCTTCATGAGAACGGATCAACGCGTCTGGCCCGGGGCTACCCGAACACTGGCAAAGGTCTTGTCATCGAAACCGGCACCCAGCGATGCCGCACGCACATGCAGGTACCAGGCGCCGCTGCGATCAAGGGTCACCGGCGCTTCGTACACGCCATCGGCGACTTCTCGTGCCGCCACTTCGCGGGGGTGCGAGGTCGGTGCGAGGAAGTAGCGCAACTGCACGTCTTTCACGCCGCTGCGCTGGACTTTCTGCTTGCCCTGAACGATGCGAAAACGCACCACGTAGGGGTCATTGAGCGCCACGGCAGTCTTGTCGAGCAGGAACTCGACCTTCGGCTGCCCGAGGTGTTTTGCCACCGTGCCATCGGCTTCGATTTGCGCCGTGAAGCAGTGAATGATGTTCGGTTGATTGAGCAGGAACGCCACGTCGAAACGCCCCGCTGGCGGCAGTTTCACCCGCGCGCTGTACAGCCCCGGCGACACTTCGCGCAGGCTGCGGTCGATGACCATGGCCGCCCGCGCAATCTGCCCCCGGTTGGGGTAACCGGACATTGGCGCGTTCATGCCTTCGGCGTAGAAATAGGTGGTGTTGTCCACCGGGTTGACCACGAACACTGCGTTGTCATCGCGCGATACCGCCAGGCTTGAGGCCAGCGGCAAATCCCCGGCCATGCGCGGCGGTTGGGGGCCAGCTTGAAAACCCTGGCTGATCGGCTGGCGGCCTTCACCGAGCGAGGCCAGATTGATCATGGTGACCTTCGGCGAGGCCAGTCCGCGCACGTAGGCATAGGCCTTGGTGAACACCACTTGATAGGGTTCGGCGGACACGTCGAGGTCGTGGATCGCCGAGTCGTTGGCCGCGTCGATGATCGAGGCGCGGTTTTCCACGGTGTTGAGCACTACGCCGAAGCGGCCGTCAGCGCTGAAACCCATCGGGCCGAGGCCTTGCTGGAGCGGGATAACCCGGCGCACGGCATGGCTGTTGCCGTCAATCACGGTCACGGTGCCGTCCTTGCCATCGGCCACGTAAACCGCGCCGGACAATGGCGAGTACGCGACCGACAGCGGGCTGGAGCCGGTTTTGACTTGCTTGAGGATGTTCAGGCTGGCGATATCCACCACGCTCACGGTGCCGTCGTCACGGTTGCTGACAAAGGCAAAACGGCTGTCCTTGCTGAAGCTGATTTCGTGATGGCCACGGCCGGTGGCCAGATGCTTGAGGGTTTTGAGGCTCTGAGTGTCGATCACCGTCACCCCGGACTCTTCGGCCTTGCTCGCGTTGTTGCCGACCCACAGCAGACGTTCGTCCGGTTGCAGTGCCACGCGCACCGGTTGGCTGCCAGCGGCAATCGAGTCGAGGACTTTGAATTGTTCGCTGTCGATCACCGCCACTTCGCCGGCCGTGGGCATCGACACGAATACGCGTTTGTTGTCTTTGGGCGTGACCCAGTCCATCGGCGGTTGCTTGAGTTCGATCCGCGCCATGGTGCTGGTGATGCCGCCGACCGACACCGAGGGATCGACCACGGCAATGCTCGCGTCGCGGTTCATCACCAACAGGTAATAACTGTTGAGATCGAGCAGTGGCCGCGCGCCGATGTTGGATTTGAGGAACACCCCGACCCGGGATTTGCAGCTTTTTTCGCGACCCTGGGCCAGATCGGCGGCGACGGTTTCAGGGTCGACCCACGCCCCCGGCGCCACACCGGACAACGGCTGGCCGGAGGCGCTGTCGGTGATGCGGAACTGCACGTCGGCGAACTCGCCTTCACGCAGTTTGCCGTCAGCGGCCAGCGGCTGGAGCTTGAAGTCCACCGCCACGCCATCGCGTTTCAGCACCTGGCCGGTCTCGGGTTGCGCCAGCGCCATTTCGCTGAGCGTGAGCAACGCCCCCGCGACTGTCAGCAGACAAACTCCCGTGATGTTGATGATCCTGTTCATACCGCACTCCCCTTCAAATCCAATCCAGACGATACGGTTCCTGTAGGAGCGAGCCTGCTCGCGATGGCATTTCAGCTACACCATCCAAAACCGAGTTGCTCCCAATCGCGAGCAGGCTCGCTCCTACAGGTTTTGCATTCACAGATCCATTGCTTTGCAGCTACTGGCCCTGCGGTGCCGGTTCCGGCTCATTGGTCACCCGCAGCAATCCCCACAACCCGGAAATGTTGCCGTAGGCGCCGTAGTCGCGGAACAGGTAGTCCCCCGGTATCGCGTTGCTGCCCCCTGCGCTCGGCAGCATGAAGCTGAAGTGCGCTGCCGGCAGGATGCTTTCGTGGGCACCGATGTACATCGACATCGGGTTGTAGCCGTAACGCACCGAACCCACGCCCGGCGTACCCAGCGGATAGCCACTGGTGTCGCTCTTCTCGGCCTGGAACGGGTTGACCGACCAGACATGACCGTCGAGTTGGAACGTGCTGCCACGGCTGCCACCGCTCGGCATCAGGATGTGCGTGCGCAACGGTTGCCCCGGTTTGGCGTACAACACCGGCGTCTGCGGATCACCGCCGACCAGCGCATTGCTGTAGGCCATGTGCGCGTTGGTCATGTCGCCATAACCTGCGCCATCGGCATGCCCGAACGGTGCATCCGGGGCGAGGCCGAAGCGATACCACAGCGGCTCGGTCTTGTAGTTGATCGCCATGCTCGAGTTGTCCTGCGGATCGGTCGGCAAGCCGAAGCCTTCGGCGGCAATGCCTTCGACCGGCCGGCCGTTGGCCCAACGGGTGTTCAACGCTTTGTGCCAGACCATCGCGAAGTCGCGGTAAGTCGTTTGCCCCGGCGCGGTGACCGTAGCGTTGACCTTGCGCGCATCGTCGACCCAGGTGGCGCCGATCGGCAGGATGCTCATCGCCCCGCCAAGGCCTTTTTGCGGCTGCTTGATCACGTCCGCCGGGGTGAAGTTCAAACCGCCGAACTCGACCGCCGTGGCATTGATGTTGTCGACGCTGCGACCCAGTTGGGTCACCGGTTTGCCTTCACGCTCCAGGTGCCCGGCGTAGTACTGATAAGTACGGGTCGGGTACGCGCCGCTGCTGCCAACGCGCGGCGGCACGGTCTGGGTCGGATTGACGCCGACGTTGGTGCCGTCGGATTTGGTGATGTCGTAGGCCAGCAGTTGCGCGTGCAGGCCGACGTGGCTGGACGGACGCATCAGGTTGTTGCTGAAGGTGGTCGAACCGAGGCCGCTGTTGCGGTCGCGCTTGACCATGCCTTGCATCACGGCGGTCTGGGTCAGATCCGGCATCACGCTCGGCAGACGGTTCTCCAGAGTGATGTTGATGCAGTCCCCGGCAGCCGCGCGCAGCACCAGCGGTTCGACTGGAATGCCGGGCTTGAGCTTGCCGCTGACCGGATCAAGGTCGGATTTGCGCACGTACAGGATCGCGGTCGGATCATGCAGCGGCCCGCTCTGCCCGCCGATGGTTATGGTCTCGCCATTTTCAGGGTCGGTCACCGTCACCTGTGGAATGCTCACCGTGCGCGAGTTCAGCACCAGGGTGCCGCCCGCCGGGTTTAGCGGCCCGCCGACATGCTGGCCGAGGCCTTCGGGATCGCCGATGGTCAGGCCCAGCGTATTGCCGAGGATGTCGTTGGCCAGGGCTGCGACCACTTCATAGTTGCGCTGCACAGTCGGCCGGGTGCCGATGCCGTTCGGGTTGGCGCCGTAGCGTGGGCAACTGCCTTCAAACGCGACGGTGTTGCGCATACCGGCCGGAGTCGGGTTGTTCGGGATGGCGAACAGGTCACTGCGTTTGGCGGTGTAGTTGCGCATCACGCCCCAGATACCGCTCCAGTAGCCTTCGATCGAGGCGTCCATCGAGTACAGATAGTCGCCCGTCGTTGCCGCAGAACTGGAGAGCATCGACACCGGCGCAATGAAGCCCATCTGCTCGGAGATGCCGATCATCTGCGACGCGCGCCAGCCGGAGTTGGAGCTGTTGCCGAAACCGGAACCGCTCTGCAGCCATTTCACGCCGTGCAAGGTGACGTTGTGCTCTTCTTCGTGGCCACCGGCATGCACCCGCAGCCGCACGTTGTCGCCGGTGTAGGTGCGCAGCATTGGCGTGAACGGGTCGCCCGGTTCTGCGCCGCCCTTGTTGATGTGCGGCGGGAACAGCGTGGTGCCGCCGGTAGGCCCGGTGGCCGAGGTGAGCAGGTTCGGCGCCAGGTTCATCGCCGGGATTGCACGGTCGGTACGGCTCTGCATGGCATACGCCAGGTCACCGCCGAGGCCGTCGGCCTGCATGCCGCGCTTGCCGTCCGGGCCGACCTTGTTCGGGTCGTAGACGCGCAGGGCCAGCGGCTCGTTGCGGTAGTTGACGACGAACATGCCAGGGTCATCCACCGAGATCGCCTGTGGGCATGGCCGGCTCGGGCAGCCCGGGACCTGACCACCCTGCACTTCCACGATACCTTCGAGCAGGTTGCTGGCGTTGTTGCGCACTGGCGGGTTGATCGCGTAGCGGAAGCTGTCGGCCGTGGCCGGGAACGCTTGCGGATTCGGCACGCCATTAGGCCCGGCGCCGACATACACACCGGCTTCATAGGCGTGCTGGAAGTCGCTGTATTCGAGGAAGAACTCACGGAAGCTGTCGTTCTTGCCGTCGCCATCGAGGTCGCCGGTGTTGATCACCGCCTGCCATGAAGTCGGCCCGCCATCCTGACGTGCGCCGCTGTACAGAGGCTCGCCGGTTTCGGCGTGCAGCCAGGTGGAACCGGCAGGTTCGGCCAGCACGGTGGCATACAGACCGATCTGTTGATGCGTCGATGGGCCTAAGTGGTCGTGAGTGAAAATCGTGCCGAGGCCACGGTCCACGCCTTTGATATTGACCACCGGATCGACGAACCAGCGCTGCATTGCCGTGCGCGCACCGATCCAGTCGGCACGACCGAATTGACCAAAGTACGGATGCGCCTTGGCTTTCGGGCAAGTCTGCGTGCCGTCACGCGGGTCGGTACCTTCGCACTGGTTGAACTCGCGGATCGCGTGGATTCGTTCCTGCACGGTGCCTGGGGAGAGCACGCCGTCCTCGTAGTTCCAGCCGTTGGATGAGCCGTCAGCCGAGGTCAGATCCCATTTCGGCAAGTGAATATGCTGGCCGATCACGTCGGTTGGCGTGCGGACTTGATAGTCGTCCATTTCATAGGTGGCCGGCACCAGGTTGGTTTGCTGGTATTGCACGCAATCGAAGGTGTTCATGCGCATCACCAGAGGCTCTGGCGGACGCTGCTTGGTGATCACCGGCCAGGCGTCTTCCCACAGCGCCAGAATGCGCGCCTGCGGGAAGTGGTAGCCGACTTTGTTGTACACCGCGTCGAACTGGATGTTGGCGGCTTTGTAGATCCGTGGCCGGTCGGCGGTGAAGGTCGAGGCGCCGACAAAGGACATGCCGTCAACCCGCTCGCCGCTGGCGAACTCACCGCTGCCGGCGCTGCTGGTCAGGCGTTTTTGCCGGTCATCCATGCAGGGCTCGTAGTACGGCGCGCCGGCAATCGGCAAGGCGCCGTTGGTGCGGAAAGCCTTGGCCACCACCTGATTGCCGGGCAGCAAGGCATAGCTTGGGTGATCCTTTTTCGCGTGGAAGGCCATGGCCGCCTGTTCGACTTCAGTGCCCTCTTCCGGCATATAAATCGGTTTGGCACGGGTGACTTCCTTGGAGAAATCCAGCGACGTGGTCACGGTGCGCGCCTCGCCTCCCGCCGACACGCCATCGAGTGTATGGCGCTGCAAACCACCGTCCCAACCACCGGATTGCGCCGGGTCGAGGTTGGCCCACAGCGCTTTGCCGCTGGCCTTCAGGGATTGCGCGGTGGCGGCGTCGAGCATGTCCAGCGGTGGGGTTGGCGGACGTTGGCCGACCGAGCTTTCCATGCCGCCGATCCAGAACGGATAACCAGGGTTTTTCAGGCTGCCGTCAGCATTACGGTTGGCTTCGCTGCGATCCACCAACGCCAGGGAACCGATGGCTTGCCCACCCGCGTTGTCGCCTTGGTGCTCGCCGTCGTCGTCGCCCTCTTCTTCGTCATCGTCGTCATCGTTGCCGGCCACCAGGGTTTCACCGATTTTCGGCACCACCACGACTTTGCCGGGCATCGGTGCCATGGCTTTGCCAGGCAGCGGCACTATTGCAGGAATCGGTGTGCCGGCGATGATTTCGCCATCGGGCAATGCCCGGGCACCGACCGCCGGTTTACCGCTGCGCAGCGCAAACGGTTCGCTGTGATAACCGTCCGCGCCTTGCTGCGAAACATCGAGCCGGGTGCCTTCTTCGAATACATCGTGAACCCGCCACATGGCCCACATGCCCTGGGCAAAGTGCGGATAGAAGTGGCAGTGATAGATCGCATCCCCCGCCACCCGGTTGCGGTTACCCGAACCGCCGTTGGCGATTTCATAGGTATAACCGGCGCCCGGCCCAATGCCTTGAGCATCGACGTAATCGGAGTTGTCGTCGTTGGGGTTGAACAGCCACTGATGGCCGTGCAGGTGGAAGATGTGCTGCTCGTGACCATTGTGGGTATTGCGGAATTTGACGAAGTCACCAATGTAGCTGTGGTTGACGTTCGACGGCTCCGACGGATAGAGGGCCATGGTCGCTTTGACACCGATCTGATCGGCACGAGGCGTTTGGCCCGGAAGAATATTCTCAAGTCCCGCGTTGGCCGGTACGTCCACCAGCATTGCCACGTCGCCGACGGTGTGCGAGCTGAGGAAGAATTCTTCGTAAGCGCAGGACAGGCAGTCATGCATCGGCCCTACGCCCAATCGGTTGGCAACCACTTCGGCGCCCATGCCGCCGGAGCCGTAGTTGATCATGAATGAATCGCGGGTCGGCTCCAGCACATGGGCCATCACCGGGTCTGCCCAGTAAGCGGGAAATGCTTGCGTGGCGGCGGTTTCGTCCTGGAACTGCGAGGCGAAATCGCGGAACGGTTCGAGTCGGTTAGGGATCGCCGGGTTGCGTTTGCCGACCGATTCCAGCGGATAAGTGCTGGCCGGGAAGCTGCCGTCGGCGTTGCTGCCCATGACAATCGCGTCGCTTTCGCTGGAAATGATTTCACTGCCGTCGACCATGTTGATGATCGGCGTGCCGGCCTTGCCTTCGCGCAGCCACGGTTCGCGCTGCGGATAACGCGCCTGGTAGTCGACGATGGGCTGACCGGTCGGTGCACGCCCTGTGGTGGCCAGGCGCATTTCCTCTTCGGTCAGGGTGTTGCGATAGCTGCGGCCGCCCTTGGGCACCACCACGACCTGGCCGAACAGGCCGTTGGCAACGTTACCCGCCGCGCCTTCGCCGCCAAACGTCGCACCGCGGCTGCTGACCGCAAACGCGCCTTCGCGCTCGGCGAACAACGTGTAGGAGCGGCTTGCGCCCGGCACCACCAGGGTGTTGGCGTTGCGCCCGGTGAACGAGGAAATGTCGTCGATGCTGTTCACCGCTTGCAGGCCGTTGACCTGGAAACCGACATGACGATCAGCGACTTGCTCGTCGACTTTGAATTCTTCGGCGCCGTTGGCGTTTTCACCGCCCTCTTCTTCGCCCTCGTTTTCGAAGTGCTTGTTCGAGTTGGCCTGATAGTCGAGCAGGTTCTGCAGATTGATCGTCAGGCAATCCCCCGCCGCCACCCGCAGCACCAATGGCCGCGGACGCTTGTCCGCACGCAACGACACCTTGCCCGGCACCGCCGCGCCGCCGTAGGCCAGCGACACGTCATGCTCATCGACCACATCGCGGCGCAGGGCGTACATCATGCCGTTGGCATTCTGCGCACCGAGGCGGTTGAACATCAGCGGCTGATCGAAGGCCACGACATTGGCCACCAGGTTGCGCTCGCAGCGCACGGCCGCGCTGGCCAGGTCGATGCTGAGCATCGAGGCCAGTATCAGCAACCAATTGAATGAGCGATGAGCGTGATGAAAGCCGACCATGATCGCAAACCTCGTAGTGGGTGCTCACGGGAATGATTCTCGTAAACCGGTGGAGCAATCCGCGTGCCACAAAAAATTTCATTACCGTTCAATCAGTTACCGCAACGACTTGAGATTACGGGGGATATTCCCCACCGCTTTTCCCCACTTTTCGGGCCAGCCCGATTTGCCCCGAAAGTGGGTGAACCGGGTGGGCCTACAACGGCGCATCCATCGCCAGCCCCTGCAATCGCCGGTATTGGCGCAGCACGTTGGGCACATAACGCTGGGTTTCAGCGAACGGCGGAATCACCCGGCCACGGCTGAGCACGGCTTCCGGCCCGGCGTTGTAGGCGGCCACCGCGAGCGCGATATCGTTGTCGAACAGGGTCATCAGACGCTTGAGGTATTTGGCCCCGCCCTGGATGTTGGACTTGGGGTCGTAGACGTCCTTCACCCCCAACTCCCGTGCGGTGTCAGGCATCAACTGCATCAACCCGCCTGCCCCTTTGGGCGAGGTCGCGCCGGCGTTGTAATGCGACTCGGCGTTGATCACCGCGTGCAGCAACGCTTCAGGTAATTGATGGGCTGTCGCCGCCGCCGAGACCAGTTCGGCATAGGGCTGCCTGGCGATCATCTGCGGCTGCTGATCAAGGCTGACCAGCGGTTTTTCGGCTTCCTGAATCACCCGTTCGTAAGTGCGTCCGGGACGGTGAACATTGGACAGAACGTAGCTGCCCTTGGCGTCCACGGAGATGAACACATCGGCTTGCGCGGTGCCGCCAAGCAGCACACAGCCGAGCAATCCGCTGGCAAGAAATTTCATGTCGGGCCTCCCCGGATCAGCCCCGATAAATTGGGGGAAATGCCCCAATGGCCGATCACGTTTGAGCCATACGCAAGCACTGTGCCGTTTCATGGAAAGCCCGAAATACAAGGGCTTCAGCCAATCAACCAGGTTTAAGCGGGGGCTGAGCATGGCAATTGCATAAGCCCTCCTGGCGACACGGCTGCCACTCACGGGAGGTCATCATGAAGCTGCAAATTCGTCCGCGTAGCCAACGCGGATTCACCCTGCTCGAATTGCTCGTGGTGCTGGTGGTCCTTGGCCTGTTGGCCGGGATCGTCGCGCCGAAATACTTCGCCCAGTTGGGCCGCTCCGAAGTGAAAGTGGCCAAGGCGCAGATCGAAGGCCTGAGCAAGGCGCTGGACTTGTATCGACTGGAGGTAGGCCACTATCCGTCCACCGAACAAGGCCTACAGGCATTGGTACTTGCGCCTAGCGATGAAGCGAAATGGACCGGCCCGTACTTGCAGAAAAAACTTCCGCAAGACCCATGGGGCCGAAATTACGCCTACCGCTATCCTGGCGAAAACAGCGAGTACGACCTGCTGTCGATGGGCAAGGACGGCCAGCCCGGCGGTGACGGCGAAAACGCCGAAGTGACCAATTGGCAGTAAGCGGAGCGCGGCCCATGCGATTTAATCTGAAAGCGGTCGGCAAGGCTGGCGTGGTGTCTATGAGCATCGAGGCGCCGGGGCACAGCGAGGCGCGGCACATCGCCGAAGACCAGGGTTTGCGCGTGCTCAGCCTGCACGCGGAAAAACACTGGCGCTCACTGCGACTGCGCCAGCGCGAAACCTTCAATCTGGTGTTGTTCAGCCAGGAACTGACCACCCTGATCAACGCCGGCTTGCCGTTGATCGATGCGCTGGAAAGTCTCGCCGAAAAAGAAACCGCCCCCGCTGCCCGCAAAACCCTGAGTGAGCTGGTGCGCCTACTGTACGAGGGCAAATCGTTCTCCCAGGCATTGGGCCAGTTGTCGGCAGTGTTTCCGCCGCTGTACGTGGCGCTGGTGCAGTCCAGCGAAAAGACGGGTGCGGTCGGCGAAGCACTGGGTCGTTACGTCAGCTATCGCCAGCGTATGGACGAAGTGCGGCAGAAGATCGTCAGCGCCTCGATCTACCCGCTGTTGTTGCTGGTCGTCGGCGGTGGCGTGGTGTTGTTTTTGATGGGTTACGTGGTACCGCGCTTCAGCCTGGTGTTCGAAGGACTGGGCTCGAACCTGCCGTGGCTGTCGCAGATCCTGATGAGCAGCGGGATGTTTCTGCATGCCCATCAGCTTGAGTTCTTCGGTGCGTTGGCGGCGATTGTCGTGGCCCTCGCCCTGCTGCAAAAACAGCCGGCGTTTCGCCGATGGCTGGATCGGCTGGTGGAGAAGCTGCCCGCCGTCCATCAACGGATTTTCATGTATGAACTGGCGCGGTTTTACCGTTCGCTGGGGATTCTGCTGCAAGGCGGGATTCCGCTGGTCACCGCCATGGGCATGGTCCGCGGCTTGCTCACCGTGGCGTCGCGGGCGCGGCTGGATCAGGCCTGCGAGCGAGTGCGCGAAGGCCAGTCATTGTCTGCTGCGCTGGAGCTCAACCGGCTGGTGACGCCAGTGTCCCTGCGGCTGCTGCGAGCGGGCGAACAATCCGGCAACCTCGGGCAGATGATGGAACGCAGCGCCGATTTCTACGACGAAGAAATCAGCCGCTGGATCGAGTGGTTCGTGCGTTTGTTCGAACCGCTGCTGATGACCTTCATCGGCCTGCTGATCGGGGTCATCGTGATCCTGATGTACATCCCGATTTTCGAACTGGCTTCGAGTATTCACTGACCTCGGGAACGGGTCGGATCGACGCAACATCGCTCATCGACGTTCCCAACCAAATCACAAAGATGGAGAACGATATGCACATTCAAAAGCTCATGCTCGCAATGGCCATCGGCGCAGTTCTTTCAGCGTCTACCGTATTGATTCCGGACAGCCTGTCGGGAGTAGCCACTGTTCAAGCCAAGGAAGGTGGCAGTGGCGGTGGCGGTGGCGGAAACGGTGGCGGCCATGGTGGTGGGGGCGGTGGTAGCGGCGGCGGAGGAAGTGGTGGCGGCGGCAGCGGCGGTGGCGGGAATGGTGGTGGCCACGGTGGCAGCGGTAGCGGTCATGGCGAAGGCGGCGGACACAGTGGCAGCAGCGGTCAGGGCTCGGGACATTCCGGCGATCACTCAGCCTCGGGTCGCAGCGGCAATCACTCCGAACCGGGGGATGATCACGGCGTACACCGGTCAGGTGAAGTCGGTGATGATCGCGGTGTTCACGTCGGCGGCGAACCTGGCGATGACAAACGCGCCAACTGAATCGAGATAACACCTCGATACCTGTGGGAGCGAGCCTGCTCGCGAATGCTGTGGGTCAGCCTATGATGCTTTGACTGACAGACCGCTTTCGCGAGCAGGCTCGCTCCCACATTTGAATGGGTGCAGGGCTCAGAGGTCTACGTTGCTTTTGTCCAGGCGTTCCCGCAAAAACTCCACCAGCGCCTGCACCGGCCGGGAAGCCTGACGATGTTGCGGATACACCGCCGACAACGTCAGCGGCTCCGGACGCAAGTCATCGAGCACCGGCACCAGTCGGCCATCCTTCAACGCCGCACCGACAATGAACGTCGGCAGATAGGTAATCCCCATCCCCTGCACCGCAGCATCGCGCAGCAAATCACCGTTGTTGACCCGCATCCGGCCACTGACATTAACCAGCAACGGCTTGCCCTGCCCGGCGTTGAACCGCCATTGCACTGAACGACTATGGCCGTAAGGCAGGCAGTCGTGACCGAGCAAATCTTCGGGTTTGAGCGGCGTACCGCGTTCGGCCAGATAGGCCGGGCTGGCGCAATACACCCTTTCGATAGAGGCGATACGGCGGGCGATCAAGGTCGAGTCTTCCAGCACACCAATGCGCAGCGCCAGGTCATAGCCTTCGCCGAGCAGGTCCACCGGGCGGTCGTTCAAGTCGACTTCCACCGTGACCTCGCGATAGCGCTGCAAGAACATCGGCAGCAGACAACCGAGATGTGCCACGGCAAACGACAGCGGCGCACTCAGGCGAATGGTCCCGCGTGGCTCGGCGGTTTGCCCGGCGATGCCCTGCTCGACCTGCTCCACCTCACTCAACAGGCGCAGGGCCGATTCGTAATAGCTCTGGCCCAGTGGCGTGACGTCCAGCCGGCGGGTCGAGCGGTTCAATAAGCGCACGCCAAGGCGCTCTTCCAACTGCATCAACCGGCGGCTCACGAACTGCTTGGACAGGCCCAACTGATCGGCTGCTGAGGTGAAGCTGCCGGAGTCCATGACCTGGCAAAAAATACGCATGTCTTCGAACGGGTTCATTGTCACTCTCTGGTGGACAGTTAAACGCTTTATAGCCGCTTTTTCACTTTTCGGCATCCCACTAATCTGTGCTCACGGTGTTGCTGAGGCCTGAACCCCAGCGCCACAGCAGCCCGCAACTCAGGCATAAAAAATCAAACGGATTAAAAGGAATTGCACATGAACATCGTCAAAAAAACCCTGACCGCTTCCCTCCTCGCCCTGTCCATCGGCAACGCTTTCGCCGCTGGCAGCCCGGGTGTCGAACACAACACCCAAGCCTTTCTCGAAGCCCTCGCCGCCGGTGGTGGCAAGCCGCTTGAGCAACTGAGCCCGAAAGACGCCCGTGCGGTGCTGACCGGCGCGCAGGCTTCGGTGAAGGTTGATCTGTCCGGTGTGGAAGTCAGCGACAAGGCGATCAAGGTCGACGGCCAGACGATCAACCTGAAAGTGGTGCGTCCGGCCAAGGTCAAAGGCGAGTTGCCGGTGTTCATGTTCTTCCACGGTGGCGGCTGGGTATTGGGCGACTTTCCGACGCACCAACGCCTGATTCGTGACTTGGTGGTGGGTTCTGGCGCTGTGGCGGTGTACGTCGATTACACGCCGTCGCCGGAAGCGCAGTACCCGACTGCGATCAACCAGGCTTACGCCGCAACCAAATGGGTGGCTGAGCACGGCAAGGACATCGGTGTCGACGGCAAGCGTCTGGCGGTGGCCGGCAACAGCGTCGGCGGCAACATGGCGGCGGTCGTGGCACTGATGGCCAAAGAACAGAAAGCCCCGGCGCTGCGCTTCCAGTTGCTGATGTGGCCGGTGACCAACGCACAGTTCGACGATGGCTCGTACCAGCAATTCGCCGAGGGTCACTTCCTCACCAAAGGCATGATGAAATGGTTCTGGGACAACTACACCACCAACCCGGCCGAGCGTGCGCAGATCCACGCCTCGCCACTGAACGCCAGCGCCGAACAGCTCAAAGGCCTGCCCGCCGCGCTGGTGCAGACCGCCGAGTTCGACGTGTTGCGTGATGAAGGCGAAGGTTATGCCCGACACCTGGATGCGGCAGGTGTACCGGTGACCGCGGTGCGCTACAACGGGATGATCCACGACTTTGGCTTGCTCAATCCGCTGAGCCAGATTCCCGAAGTGAAAGCGGCGGTACGCCAGGCAGCGGCTGAGCTGAAAACCCACCTCAACTAAGCCCAAGCCCTTCCCCACGCAGCGATGTGTGGGGAAGGGCTTTTTTGTGGAAGCGCTCCCATGAACTTCATGCTTGCTCACCTGCTGTCCGGGAGTGCCGTGTTGCTGGTGCTCGATGGCCTGCTCTGGCACCTCGCCCCCTTCACACATCGCGCTCCGCGCGTGGGTGTGCGGCTGGTGCTGTTTCTGGCGTTCACTGCGCTGGTGATCAACGCCGGTGTCAGCCCTTTGCAGGCGCCGCAGTTTGCCGATGACCAGGTCGCGCAACTCGGTGCAACCGCGCTGGGCATTATCTGGTGGTTGTACGCCGCGCGAGTCCTTACCGAAGTCATCGGCCTGATCCTGATGCGGCGCATCGGCCACAGCGGTCGCTTGTTGCAGGACGTCATCGGTGCGCTGGTGTTTCTGGTGGCCATCGTCGCTGCGGCCGGCTACGTGCTGGAGCTGCCGGTCAAAGGCTTGCTGGCGACGTCCGGTGTGTTCGCAATCGTCGTCGGTCTGGCACTGCAAAGCACCTTGGCCGATGTGTTTTCCGGGATCGTTCTGAACACCACCAAGCCGTATCAAGTGGACGACTTCGTGGTGATCGACGGCGTCGAGGGCAAAGTGCTCGACATCGATTGGCGCGCCACGCACCTGCTGACCAGCGCCGGCACCATGGCCGTGGTGCCGAACTCGGTGGCGGCCAAAGCCAAGATCGTCAACCTTAGCCGGCCGAATAACATGCATGGCGTGTCGATCAGCATCAAAGTGCCGAACCACATCCGCCCACGCCGCGTGCTCGACGCCCTCGACCGGACGCTGCAAGGCAGTAGCAGCCTGCTGCTGAGCCCGGCGCCGAAAGTGGTGTTGAAAGAGGCCGGCGAAGAAATGTCCGAATACGTGGCCAGCGGGTTTATCGCCGAACTGGGCAAGAAAAGCGAAGTGCGCAATCAACTCTTCGACCTCGCACACCGCCACTTGGAAGCCGCCGGGATTTCGCGGCATCCGGACGGCGTGATCGAACCGTCGACCCGCGCCCGCGCGTTGCTCGATGAAGTGAAAATCTTCCGCTCGCTGAGTGCCGACGAACGTGATCGCCTCGCCGAATCGATGGTCGCGCAGCAGTACAGCGCGGGCCAGGTGGTGCTGGATCTGGACGAAGTGCCGGACAGTCTGTTCGTGATTGCCACCGGGGTGGTCAGCGCAACGGTACCGGATGGCGCCAGCCAGACAGAGGCCGGGCGCATGGGGCCGAGTGAGGTCATGGGCGAGCAAAGCATTCTGGCGGATACCCCGTCGCAGGCTACGTTTACGGCGCTGACGTCGAGCATCATCTATCGCCTCGACAAGAACCTGACGCGCCAGTGCATGGAGCAGCGCAAGGAGGTTGGGTCGGCGTTGAACAAGTTGCAGGCGGTGCGGCAGCAGAACAGTCGCCTCGCGTTGATGGTTAAACCGGTGGTGGTGAGGAAAGGCGGGTTTCTCGGTTGGCTGCAAAAGCGCTGATGCGAAGATTTTAAGATCAAGAGCTTACCCCCTCACCCCAACCCTCTCCCCCAAGGGGGGCGAGGGGGAAAGGGAGCTGATCTTCAAGCTTTTCAAGACCGGAGATCGACTCGATCGCTCAGGTCGGTGCAACTCGAAAGAACCCCTCGGTCAGTCCCCTCTCCCTCGGGGAGAGGGCTAGGGTGAGGGGCTTTTCAGGCGCGATCGATTACTTGGCCGTGAACTTGGTGTAGCTGTTGATCAGGTTGCGGTAGTTCGGCAGACGCTCGGACAGCAGATGCGCCAGGCCTTCCATGTCGTTGCGCCAGTCACCCTGCAGCTCGCAAGCCACAGCGAACCAGTTCATCAGATGAGCACCGGCCGCCGACATGCGTGCCCACGCCGCTTGTTGCACGGTGGTGTTGAAAGTGCCGGAAGAATCGGTCACCACGAACACTTCGAAACCTTCAGCGATGGCCGACAGCGTCGGGAATGCCACGCACACGTCAGTCACCACACCGGCGATGATCAGTTGCTTGCGACCGGTAGCCTTGATGGCTTTGACAAAGTCTTCGTTGTCCCAGGCGTTGATCTGGCCTGGACGCTGAATGAACGGCGCGTCCGGAAACTGCTCAAGCAGCTCAGGTACGATCGGGCCGTTCGGGCCGGCGTCGAAACTGGTGGTGAGGATGGTTGGCAGCTTGAAGAACTTGGCGATGTCGCCCAGTGCCAGCACGTTGTTCTTGAATTCGTTTGGCGAGAAATCCTGTACCAGCGAGATCAAACCGGTCTGGTGATCGACCAGCAGCACAACCGCATCATCTTTGTTCAGACGCTTGTATGGAACGCTCATGGGAAACTCCTGGGTGGATGGTTGTTGCGTGAAGCGCCGACCGTCGAGGCCGGCGCTTTTGGGTAAGAATCAGAACGCGAAGCAGGAACAGCCGAACGCACCCCAGAAACCGGCGAAATCGCTGACCGGGGCATTCGACAGGCGCGCCTTTTCATGGCTGTGCGAGTGCACGGCGCACGCGCCGACGCATTGGTGCACCTGAGCCTGCATCGGCGCGTTCTGGCGCCAGTGGCCCGGGACTTTTGCCACTGGCGACCAGTCCGGCAGCACCGGCACGCTGGCTGGCCCGAGGTCCTGGAAGTCGCCCGCGGCGTAAACGATCTTGCCGCCAACCACGGTCAGTACGGACTCGATCCACTTGATGGCTTCTTCTTCGACGTGGAAGAAGTCCGCGCTCAGCGCCGCCAGATCTGCCAGTTGCCCGACTTTGATCTGGCCTTTCTTGCCCTGCTCGGACGAGAACCAGGCACTGCCGTGGGTGAACAATTCCAGCGCGGTGGTGCGCGGCAAACCTTCTTCGTACAGCGCCAGACCACCGACCGTGCGGCCGCTGACCATCCAGTACAGCGACGTCCACGGGTTGTAGCTGGAAACCCGCGTGGCGTCGGTGCCTGCGCCGACCGGCACACCTTCGGCGAGCATGCGCTTGATCGGCGGCGTGGCTTCAGCGGCTTTCGCGCCGTAACGGTCGACGAAGTACTCGCCCTGGAACGCCATGCGATCCTGAATCGCGATGCCACCGCCCAGCGCTTTCACCCGCTCGATGTTCTGCGGGGTGATGGTTTCAGCGTGGTCGAAGAACCACGGCAGACCGTTGAACGGAATGTCACGGTTGACCTTCTCGAACACGTCGAGCATGCGGCTGATCGATTCGTTGTACGTGGCGTGCAGACGGAACGGCCAGCGCTGTTCAACCAGATGGCGCACCACCGGTTCCAGCTCCTGCTCCATGGTTTGCGGCAGGTCCGGGCGCGGTTCGAGGAAGTCTTCGAAATCCGCTGCCGAGAACACCAGCATCTCGCCGGCGCCGTTGTGGCGCAGGAAGTCGTCGCCCTGGTGCAACTTGACGCTGCCGGTCCAGTTCTGGAAATCGGTCAGCTCTTCTTTCGGCTTCTGGGTGAACAGGTTGTAGGCGATACGCACGGTCAACTGGTCATCTTTGGCCAATTGCTCGATCACCTGGTAATCGTCCGGGTAGTTCTGGAAACCACCGCCGGCATCGATCGCGCTGGTCAGGCCGAGGCGATTGAGTTCGCGCATGAACTGGCGAGTCGAGTTGACCTGATACTCCAGCGGCAGCTTCGGCCCCTTGGCCAGCGTCGAGTAGAGAATCATCGCGTTGGGTTTGGCCACCAGCATGCCGGTCGGGTTGCCATTGGCATCACGGACGATCTCGCCACCCGGCGGGTTCGGCGTGTCACGGGTGTAACCGGCCACGCGCAATGCGGCGCGGTTGAGCAGCGCACGGTCGTACAGGTGCAGGACGAACACTGGCGTGTCCGGCGCGGCCTGGTTGAGTTCTTCGAGGGTCGGCATGCGTTTTTCGGCGAACTGGAATTCGTTCCAGCCGCCGACCACGCGCACCCACTGCGGCGTCGGTGTGCGGTCGGCCTGCTCCTTAAGCATGCGCAGCGCATCGGCCAGCGACGGTACGCCTTCCCAGCGCAGTTCGAGGTTGTAGTTCAAACCGCCACGGATCAGGTGCAAGTGCGAGTCGTTGAGACCGGGGATGACGCAGCGGCCGTGCATGTCGATCACTTGCGTGGATGAACCGCGCAGGGCCATGGCTTGGGTGTCGTTACCAACGACCACGAAACGGCCGTCCTTGATCGCCACGGCACTGGCCAGTGGTTTAGTGCGGTCTACGGTATGAAATTGGCCATTGAAGAGAATCAGATCGGCGTTCATCGCAGTTCCTTCGACAAAAAATGAATGGTTTCAGCGTGACGGGTGTTCTGTGGATTCGACGTGTGTATGGGCCTGACCGGCTTCCAGCCAGGGCGCAAACAAACGGGTCACGGGCGGCATGAACACGTACACCACCGACAACACGATGGTCAGGGTGATCAGGAACGTGGCAATCACGTAGTTGGAAAGCAGTGGGTGCAACCCGAGCAGCGGCCCCCAGATCAGCGGTACCAGCAGGGTGTGCGGAAAAATCACCAGCAAGGTGACCACCGCCTGCTTCCAGCGCGGCGGCGGCGAGGCGGCATCGGCCAGCGGCGCGAACCAGAATTCATTGACCGGGGCGACCTCAGTCTGGTCGCCATCAGCGAGCATCGGAGCGGCTTCATCGACCAGGGCCTGACGCTGCGGTGACTCCAGCCACAATTGCATCGCCTCGGTCGAGCAAAAGCGCAGCACACACGTGTAAGTATCGAGGCCGGCGCGCTTGCCGCGCACCACGTCGACGCCCAAGTGCCCTTCGCGCTGCCCCGCCACCCGTACGATATTGCGCAACCAGGCTTCATAGGCTGCTTCAAAACCGGCCTTGACCCGGTGCTTGACGATCAGCGTGACGGTCTCATCGGCCCCCGGTGCTTTTTGACTAAGGACTTCAGGCATAACGCAGTACTCCGGGTAAACGAACATTGAGCGCCAGCCGTCCCGGCCCGGCGATAAACACAGTGGCAAACAGGATCAACAGCAACCAGCCGAACTGCCCTTCAGCCACACTCCATTGCGGATGCACGACTAACAGCGCTACCAGCAGCACAAACAGAATAGGCAAGCAGGCCAATCGCGCCAGCACCCCGCCGACGATCAGTAGCGGACAGAGGACTTCGGCGAAGATCGCCAGACATAAGGTCAGTTGGGCACCGAGGTGGAACGGGTCTTCGATCATTTGCAGTTGGGCTGTAAAGTCCAGCAGCTTGGGCAAGCCGTGTACCCACAGCAGAAACAATCCACCGCTGACCCGTAAAAACAGTAAACCGAGGTCGCGCGCCCGTTCGTCTCGTTGCAAAGCATTCATGACCCGACCCTTTAAATGTCATTGACCTGAATAATGCCAATGCAGGGCGGGGAGAAATTGGATGGATGTGCTCTCTTTCTTTCAGTCACCTAAAACCAATGTGGGAGCGAGCCTGCTCGCGATAGCGGTGTGTCATTCAACATTGAAGTCGACTGACCGGGCGCCATCGCGAGCAGGCTCGCTCCCACAGGGGATTTACGTTTTTCTTCAGGCTGGCGGAATATCCAGCGATGCCGACATGAACTGGCTGATCCGCGAGCGCAACCACTTCTCCGCCGGGTCGTTGTCATGCACCCCGCTCCAGGCCATCGACAATTGCGCCGCCTCAATCGGGAACGGTGGATCTTCGGCGCGCAGGGCGCAGCCTTCAACCAGCGCACAGGCGGCGTAATCCGGCACGGTGGCGATCATTTCGGTGCCCGCCAGCAAAGCGCGCAAGCCGCTGAACTGCGGCACGCCAAGCACCACGCGACGGCAACGGCCAAGCTTGGCCAGATCCAGATCGATGTTGCCGCTCAAGTCACCGGAGAAGGACACCATCGCGTGCGGCCGTTCGCAGTATTCGTCCAGCGTCAGCGGCCCCGGACGGTCGTCGCCGCGCAGGACTTTGCAGGGAATGTCGCGCAGTTTCTTGCGTTTGGCGTTGGCCGGCAGATCGGTGGTGTAGCTGACGCCAACCGAGATTTCTCCGGAGGCCAGCAGCGCCGGCATCAGCAAATAGTTAGCGCGGCGCACCACGACCACAATCCCCGGCGCTTCCTCCTGAAGTTGGCGCAGCAGCGGCGGAAACAGACCGAATTCGGCGTCATCCGACAGACCAATGCGAAACACCTCGCAACTGCTCGCCGGTTCGAATTCCTTGGCCCGGCTGACCGCCCCGGAAATAACGTCCATTGCCGGTTGCAGCTCTTTGAGAATCGCCAGGGCGCGGGCGGTCGGCTCCATGCCGCGACCGTTGCGCAACAGCAACGGATCATCGAACAGATCCCGCAAGCGGCCGAGCGCCGCGCTCACGGCGGGTTGGCCCATAAACAGTTTTTCGGCGACGCGGGTCAGGTTCTTTTCGAACATCAGTGCTTCGAAAATCACCAGCAGGTTCATGTCGACGCGACGCAGATCGTTACGGTTCATGGGCTCGTGTTCCTTGCCTGGAGGTCTTGTTCAGTCATGCGAAAGCGCCGTACTTTACTCGATCAACGGTACTTTGGCCGCGCGTTTGTAAGGGCCGTATTCCACCGGCACCCATTGGAAATGCTTGTCGATGGCGGTGACGTGACCGATCCCCGGAAACGGCAGGTGCGCGGCGGTCACCCAGGTTTTGCTGGCGGCAGCAGCGCTGAACACGGCGTTACGGCTTTTGATGGCCTGCTGACTGTTGACGTCAAAACTGATCGACACTTCAGGGTGTTCGAACTGCACGGCAAGGTTATGCACCAGATCGCCCACGAACACGATGCTCTGGTTCTGCGAGGTAAATCGGTAAGTGGTGCTGCCTGGCGTGTGCCCGCTTTCAAGTTGCGCCTCGACCACGCCTGGCAGGGGTGATTGCCCTGGCGTGAAGGTTTTGAAGCGGCCGGCGGCCACGTAGGGCGCCGTGGAATCCTGAGCGATTTTGAAGAACTCTTTCGCCCCGGCCGGTGCCTTGGCCAAGGCCTGCGGATCAAGCCAATAGTCAGCTTCAGCCTTGGCCGCATACACCGTGGCGTTGGCGAAAATCGGTTTTTGCTGAGCGTCGACTAATCCGCAAACGTGATCCAGATGCAGATGGGTCAGCAGGATGGTATCGACCTGTTCCGGTTTGTAGCCCGCTGCCTGCATGTTCGCCGAGAGCTGGCCGGCAGTCGCGCCAATGCACTGCCCGGCGCCCGTGTCGACCAGGATCAACTGTTTGCCGGTGTTGACCAGAAACGCGTTGAACGCCGTTTGCACACCCGGGGTTTCAATCGAACGGCGAGCGAGCAATGCACGGATCTGCCCCTGACTCATGCCCTGAAGCAGTTTGGGCGACAGATCGTTGTAGCCGTCGAACAGCGCGGTCACTTCATAGTCGCCCAACGCCAAACGGAAGTAACCGGGCGCCTGCGTACCGACCTGCGGCGCTTGTGCCACAGCACTACCGGCCGCCAACGCGAGTGCCAAACCGAGTGTGCCCAATGCAGCGTGCAACGAACCTGTCATGCGAGTCCCCTTGCTTGATCGATCTTCGACGGCACCGAACGTGTGCCTCTTATTAGTCGTCATCCTCGCCGATCCGCCCCGTCGCCGACTTGCAGCGATGTGCTGAGTTCAAAGTTTTGCGGCGCAATTAACAACGTTTAACTCGTCAGTCCTCCGGCCCCGTCCAACAATGAAACCCACTGCGAAACATTGTTTTCTTGACCAGAGGGGAAAGCACCCAGCGTGCGTCCCCTCCCCCGACACGGACATTGGCCATGGCTCACTTACAACAAACAGTCGCCCTCGCCCCCGCCAGCGAATCCCGCACACCGCGCATCGGCGGCCTCAGTCCACAGCGCGAACGGCGAGTCAAACAGTTGATCCTCGATCGCCTGGGTGAAAGCCTGGAGGTCACCGAACTGGCAGAGGCATGTTCGTTGTCACGCAGTCATTTTTCCCGAGCGTTCAAGTGCAGTACCGGGCTCTCGCCACAGGACTGGATCCGGACTCAGCGCATCGCCCGCGCCAAGCTGTTGATCCAGCACACGCACTTGAGCCTGACGCAGATCAGTCTGGAATGCGGTTTCTGTGATCAGGCGCACTTTTGCCACATCTTCACCCGTAGCGAAGGGATCAGCCCGTTTGCCTGGCGCTGTCGTGAAGTGCCGGATATGAAGCTCAAAAGATCGCAACCTTCGCCAGCGTCTGCCGGCATGCGCCTTGCAGTGTAGGCGCCGATCCTATCGCCCCTTCCTCACTTGTACCTCAACCGCTGCGCCACTTGTGCCACCCGCTCACCCAGATGGGCCGCCGTGCGCCGGTCTTCGAGCGGCGGCGCCTGCTCGGGCGTCTGTTCGACATTGGATTGGGACATCGCACCGAGCGAGCTGCCCAGACGGTTCAATTGCCCATCAAAGAACCCGGCCGCCGAGCGCGCCGGGAGCAAATCGAGCCCAACCCATATCATCGAATGTTGCGCGGCGAACACCGCCATTTGCAGCAACGTATTGAGCTTGTCGCCGCACAGACTGCCGGAATTGGTGAACCCCGCAGCGACCTTGTCGCGCCACGGTTTGGCCAGATAGAACGCCGCGCTGGCCTCCATGAATTGCTTGAAGCCCGCCGACGCGCTGCCCATGTAGGTCGGCGCGCCGAAGATGATCGCATCGGCGCGGTGCAACTCATCCCAATAGCGTTCGACTTCTTCTACCGCGACCAACCGACAGGTACTGCCCAGGTGCCGTTCGACGCCCTGCGCCACGGCTTCGGCCATGACGCGTGTGTGGCCATAACCGCTGTGATAGACCACCACCACGTTGCTCATTGCGCCGTCCTCCGGACGAGTGCATTCCATTGCAGCCATCAGGTCTGTGCCTGAGGTTGAACTTGTTTGATCGGAGTTTTGAGGCTGGAGCGGACGCAGACGAGTTAATCGTTGTTAATTGTCCGTGGCGCAGAGCGGTGATTTGGGCATTGCAGTGTGTAAAAACGGAAGTTACGCCATAGCGTTTCGAGTGTTGACGGCAATCTGCACGTTGCACTGGCGCCAGAACCTGAGGAATATGTCCGCAAACTGCGGATTAGAAGGCTTGCGTGCAACTGACGCCCTGATCCGCCCTGCCCTTCACGGAGGCTTCACAAGCCTGGGGCAGGATGACAAGAATTTCGCAGGAGTGAGCGGTTGAGTCTTTCCCCGAATCAGGCCATCGGTTTCGGCCCCTATCGGATTCATCCTGGACAACGGCTGGTGCTTGAGGGCGACCAGCCGTTGCGCCTGGGCCGACGCGCCATGGACATTCTGCTGATCCTGCTGGCGCATGCTGGCGAAGTCGTGAGCAAGCAGCAATTGATCGCCGGGGTCTGGCCGGACAGCGTCGTGGAAGACATCAACCTGCGGGTTCACATGGCCGCCCTGCGCAAAGCACTCGGCGATGGTCAGGCCGGACAGCGATACATCGTCACCGTGGCACAGCGCGGCTACAGTTTTGTCGCACCGCTCGTGCTGCAATTGATCGAACAACCCACCTGCGCCGGGACCGGCACGCGGCATAACCTGCCGCTGCGCCGCACGCGAATGATCGGCCGGCAGCCGCTGGTCGACAGCCTGATCAGGCAGTTGCCGCGCCAGCGCTGCATCACGCTGGTCGGCCCCGGCGGTATCGGTAAAACCACCGTGGCCCTGCGCGTTGCCGAACAGATGATCGGCCACTATCGGGACGGTATTCGGCTGCTGGATCTGTCGCCCATCAACGACGCGCGAATGATCTGCTCGCACCTGGCGGCCCTGCTTGATGTGCTACTGCATGACAACGAGCCGCTGACCAGTCTGGTCAACGCCCTGCGCGAGCGCCAGATGCTGCTGGTGATCGACAATTGCGAACACCTGATCGACGCCGTGGCGCTGATCGGCGAGAGCATTTTGCGCGGTGCGCCACAGGTCCACATTCTGGCCACCAGCCGCGAGAGCCTGCGTGCCGAAGGCGAGTATGTGCAGCGTCTTGAGTCCCTTGATTACCCGCCGCCGATTGCCGTGCTTGATCGCGTACAGGCGTTGAGTTTTTCTGCACTGCAACTGTTTGCCGAACGCGCACTGGCGGCTCACGAGGGCTTCGAACTCAGTGACGCCGAGTTGCCCGATGCCATTGAAATCTGCCGTCGTCTGGACGGTATTCCGCTGGCGCTGGAGCTGGCGGCGGCACAGGTCGCCGAACTGGGTCTCAATGGTTTGTTGAGCCAGTTGCAGGGCCGCTTGCCGGCATTGGCCGCCGGCAATCAAAGCAGTGTGGAGCGTCATCTCACTCTGCGTGCCACGCTGGACTGGAGCTTCAACCTGCTCACCGATTGCGAACAGACTTGCCTGCGCCGACTCGGCGTGTTTCGTGGCGGCTTCACGCTGGAGTCCGCCGCTGCCGTGATCGGTGGCCAGCACATCAAGCCCGGCGAAGTGTTTGGCTCGATCACGCAACTGGTGGCCAAGTCGTTGCTCAACGTCGAAGTCGGTGATGAAGAGGTGTTCTACCGGCTACTCGATACCACGCGCCGTTATGCCCTGGAAAAGCTCGACCAGTGCGCCGAACTCGCCGAAACCCGCGAACGCCATGCTGAACGCTGCCTGGCACTTATGTATCAGGGGCAGACCGATTGGGAAAACACCCCAACCGACCTCTGGATCGAGCGTTATGCACGCGGCCTGGAAGACTTGCGCGCGGCGCTGGACTGGAGCCTGAACGGTGTCGGCCCCAATGATGTAGGGATTTATCTGGCCGCGACCTCGGCACCGCTGTGGCAAGAGCTGTCGCTACTCAAGGAATACGGTGGTTACGTGCGTCAGGCGCTGGCCCTGCTCGAAAACGCTGATGAGGCTTGCCCTCGGGTGAAAATCGCCTTGAAACTGGCGCTCGGCAGCGCCTGCTACCACACCTGGGGCGGCACCCCGGAAACCATCGCGGCCTTCGTCGACGCCCACGCGCTGGCACAGGAACTTGACGATGTAGCCGGGCAACTGCGCGCGGTGTCCGGCCACATGGCAGTCAACCTCAGCTGTGGCCACTATCGACTGGCGCTGGAACAGAGCGAACAGTTCGATCGACTCGGCGTGCACGGCGATCCGCTACTGTCGCTGAGCACGCATCGTTTGCGAGTATTGGCGCTGCATTACGCCGGCGACCAGCCGCAGGCGCGCCTGCATGCAGAGCAAGTGATTCAGCGCATGGCGCAAAGCGGTAATCTCAACCGCTTCACCCATGGCTTCGGCGTGCAGTACGACCAAAGCGTCGCCTCATTGACGGTGCTCGCCCGGGTGTTATGGCTGCAAGGCTTCCCGGAACAAGCCTGGCGTACGGCACGGCAGGCACTGGACATCGCCGTGCAAATCAATCACGGCACCTCGATCTGCTACACCCTGGCGTTGGCCAGTTGCCTGATCGCTCATTACAACGGAGACCAGCAAAACGCCCGTGCTTTGCTGAATCTGTTGCTGGAGCAGGCACAGAAGCATTCGGTACTGCTGTTCTATCGATGGGCACGGCACTACGCGCAGGTCATCGACGCCGATACCGCCGCGCCGATGCCAACCGATGACAGCGGCCTGATCAGGGAAATCATGGTGACGCTGGACAGTGGCTTTGTTGATGATGCGTTGCTTGAACGGGCACAGAGCGGTGCAGCAGGCTGGAGCGCGGCAGAAATTTTGCGCGCTCGGGCGGATCGATTGTTGAATGAAGAATCGGGTTGCCCTAAAACCAACAACACTCAGCAAGCAGAAGATGTATTGCGCCAAGCGCTGTTGATCGCTCAAACCCAAGGCGCTCTGGCCTGGGAATTGCGCAGTGCCACATCGCTGGCCCAACTGTGGCAACGGCAGAACCGCTATCGCGAAGCGCTGGACCTGTTGAGTCCGATATACCAACGCTTCACCGAAGGCTACGCGACACCGGACTTGCGCAAGGTGCGCGTGTTACTCGACGAGTTGGGCGGTCAACTGCGAACCTGAAGCCAAACGACTGCGACTGACTTGGCGCGCATGCCGGCGCACGTAGTCGCTGGACTCACCACTGCGCTCCAGTTGCTCGCGGGCATAACGACGGGTTGTGTTGAGCATGCGATAGCGCACCCCGGCACTGCCCCGTTCCACCGTCAGCAAGGACTTCTGCGCCAACCGCTCAATTATCAAGGCCAGCGTCGACGGTGGTAATTGCGCGCAACTGATCACCCCCATCGCGGCATCAATGGCAAACGCCATTTTGAACACTGACAGGCGTTGCAGCACCCGTTGTTCCTGATCGTTCAGGTGCTGATAACTCCAGTCCAGCGCAGCTTTCAAGGTTTGATGGCGGGGCACGGCCGTACGCCGGCCATGACTGAGCAATTGCAGACAATTGTCGAGCTGTGACTGCAACCCGACCATCGCCAACGCATCGATGTGCGCCGCCGCCAGTTCAATCGCCAACGGCAGCCCGTCGAGTCGTCGACAGATGTCACGCACGGCATGGAGATCCTGTTCGCGCAGGGTAAAACCCTGCTGCCGGGCACGGGCACGACTGACAAACAACTGCACTGCCGAATAGCCCATGGTCTCCTCGACACTGCTCAACGCCGAGGATTTTGGAATGACCAGCGGCGGCAGGATCTGCACCGTCTCCAGACTGGCCTGCAATGCTTCACGACTGGTGGCGAGAATCGACAGCCTTGGCGCGGCCTCCAATAAACGTTCAACCAAAGTCTTGCAGGCTTCGCGCAGGTGCTCGCAGTTGTCCAGCACCAACAACGTGTGGCGGGCAGACAGCGTGACAAGATCGGTATCAAGGGTTTGCAACAGATGATCGAGCAGTGGCGTCGCGTCGTTGACTACCGCCAAATCCACCAGCCATACCCCGTCACGAAAGTGCTGTAACAGCAATTCCGCAGCGCGCAACGCCACCGTGGTTTTACCGACACCCGCAGGCCCCGTCACGGTCATCAACCGGCACAGCGGCAATTGCCGCACCATCGAGCCCACCACTGAGTCGCGACCGGTGACCGGCGTCAGCCGCACAGGCAAGTTGTGTTGCGGTGCCTGGAGGTTTTCCAGGGCCACTTGCGCGGTACTGTCGCCGTGCACCGGAGCAACGAAACAGTAGCCGCATTGCGGCACGTTGACGATGTAGCGTTGGCCGTTCTCACCATCACCGAGGGCCCGTCGCAGGGCAGCAATGTGTACGCGAAGATTGATCTCCTCAACCACCGACGTGGGCCAGACCCGCGCAATCAACTCTTCCTTTCTGACCACTCGACCCGCGCGCTCGACCAACACCTGCAGAATGTCCAGCGCACGCCCGCCCATGCGCAGTGGCCGATCCCCTTCGAGGATCAGCCGTTGGCGCAGATGAAAGGCGTAGGGGCCGAAATGCAGCACGGTCGCCTGGTTCAAATCGTTGAGGCTGTTCATGCCAACTATCTTGGCAGCCTGCGATGACGGCACAACCTCCGTACAGGGCGCATCACGGACATCCGGGTGCGCGTAACGGACAGAACCGCTCTAGCTGAACTGTTCGCGGTACTGCACGGGGGTCAGGCCGAGTTTTTCAGCGAACAACAGGCGCATGTGCCGGACACTGCCAAAACCGCTCTTGTAGGCCACGGTTTTCAAAGGCAGATCACTGGTTTCCAGCAGATTTCGTGCGCAGTCGATGCGTGCACTTTGCAGGAACTCCATGGGTGTCATATTGATGTCGCGGGCAAAAATCCGCGCAAAGTGCCGCGCACTCATGTTGGCCAACCCAGCCATGCGCTCGACGCTGAAAGCTTCGTCGAGGTGCTCCAGCACGTAATTCTGTACTCGGGTGACCGGTGTTTCCAGAGGGGCGACCGCTGCCATCAAAGGGCTGAACTGAGCCTGTCCGCCCTGACGCTTCATCACCACCAGCAACACTTTGGCGACGTCCTGGGCCAGCTTCTTGCCGTGATCCTGGGCGACCAATGCCAGCGCCATGTCGATGCCGGCCGTGACCCCGCCTGAGGTGATGAGATTGCGATCCTCGATGAAAATCTGATCGGTTGCGACGCTAGCCTTCGGAAAAGCCTTGATCAGGCGTTCGGTGTAGTTCCAGTGGGTAGTCACCCGATAGCCATCGAGCAACCCCGCATGTCCGAGCACGAAGGCGCCAGTGCAGATCGAACCGTATCGCTCGGCACAGGGTACGGCTGCTTTCAGCCAGGCAAGCAGCGCCGGGTGTCTTTCGTTGTAAGCCCCCGGCCCTCCCGGCACCAGCAGCAAGTCGTAGCGCTCAGGGGCATCTTCTATATGCCGGTCGGTGTGTACCAGCACACCATTGGATGCCCGTAACGGGCCGCGCTCGGTGCCAAGGGTGGTCAGTTGATAGTGCAACTCCGGTTTCAAATAGCGATTGGCCACCGAAAACACCTCCAGCGGCCCAGCCATATCGAGCAGAAGAAAGTCGGGGAACAACACCATTGCCACGGTTTTCATGAGGTAAACATCACTGATAAAGAAGGGTAAACGGACAAGACAGGCTGAGCATTATGGCCAACTGCGGCGCAGTCGTCGGAAAAAAATACGTGATCGACCGCACACAACTGTCAACCAAAACAGGACAGTATTTCAATTTTCATCTACTTATTGCCTTGAAGAGTAAACAGTAACCTTCTCCTCACTCGGACGAATTCACGTCCCCCAAGGAGATTTCATCATGCTGACTCTTCGCAAAGCCTCCGATCGTGGCCTCGCCAATCATGGCTGGTTGAAGTCGTTCCACACCTTTTCCTTTGCCAGCTACCGCGATCCGCGTGAACAGGGTTTTTCCGACCTGCTGGTGATCAACGATGACCGCGTTGCCGCCGGCAAGGGTTTCGGCCAACACCCGCATCGCGACATGGAGATCTTTTCCTACGTGCTTGAAGGTGCGCTGGAACATAAAGACACCCTGGGTACAGGCTCGGTAATCCGCCCAGGCGACGTACAACTGATGAGCGCCGGCAGCGGCGTGGCGCACAGTGAGTTCAACCATTCGGCCACCAAGCCTGTGCACTTCCTGCAAATATGGATTGTGCCGGACGTCGGCGGCGCCAAACCGCGCTACCAGCAGGAGCACTTCAGCACGCAGAAAAAACGCGGTCGTCTGCAACTGATCATCTCGCCGGAGGGTAGCGATGGTTCGCTGACAGTGCGCCAGGATGCGCGGGTCTATGCTGGGCTGTTCGACGGCAAAGAGAGTGCCACCCTGAAGCTGCAAGCCAACCGTTACGCCTACGTGCATGTGGCACGCGGTAGCGTTGAACTCAATGGCCAGTTGTTGCAGGAAGGTGACGGCGTGCGGGTTCGCGAGGAACAGGCGCTGACCTTGAGCAACGGCGTGGATGCCGAGGTATTGGTGTTTGATCTGCGGCCTCAGGAATTGCCGCAGATGCCATGAGGCAGGGTTTCAACGCCCACAAGAACGGCCTTCATTTGAAGGCCGTTCTTTATTGTGGCGTGCTCGGTAATGGCGACACGGCAGGTTTAGGCGGATGGGTGTCCTTGCCTGCTTGAACCGCCGACAAAGTCGTTTGAATCGCTACATAGACGTTGGCTTGATTGGCGTAATAAGTCGCCACGACTATGCCGACGATCCCGAGAAAATACACAGCGGTTGCAGCCCAATAATTCGCCTTGATCGTAGAGGCCTGTCGGACTGCCTCTTTTGACTCTAGAGCGATTTGCTGCACATTTGCAGAAATGGAGTTGTAGCGGTCGAGCAGCGCCTTGTCTCGCTCGAGCTGAACATCCAGAAACCCCTCGATTTTCGCTGACACAGATTCGACCCGAGCATCCATTCTTGCCTCAATGGTCTCGATCCTGGCGTTGAATTCTTCACGACTGATAGCGTTCATGGCTTGAATGTTATGCCCTTTGCTCAATGTGATGGTGCTTTGACATTGCTCAAATTCCCTGGCGTTCAATCCGATTCCCTTCCTTGGGTTACCGATACCTTCCCTGGCGCATCACTCACAAGCGAATTTTCTGTTGCTGCGAGTCACATCAACAATAGGGCCGGTCTCCCAAGCCCACAAGCCGGCAGATTCTGCTGTGGATGTAGGGCGTTTCGTCAGACGACGTAGCTTCTCCAAAGCGCTTTAAGCCGTCACTCATTCTCCAGCGCAAATGCCTCGACAATCTGTTCAATCACTGCCCGAACCCGCGCGGTATGGCGCAAGTCCGCGTGGGTCACCAGCCACACCTCATACGGTTGCGGACGATTGCGCTCCGGCCAAAGCCTGACCAGGCCGTCACGCTCGCCCATATACACCGGGATTTCTCCTACACCCAGACCCGCCGCAATCGAGCGGCGCACCAACAGACTGGAACTCAGGCTGGCGACAATCCGCCCGCGATGCAGCGGTTCGGAAACCAGCGTCATGTCTTTGTTCGTCTGCAAATACGGCTGGTAGACCACCAGGTCATGGCCTTCGAACGCCGTGCCCTGCGGTGGAGCGCCCTTGGCGTCGATATACGCCTGTGACGCGAACAATCCTACCGGCCAGCGGGCAATCCGCCGGGCGATGAGGTCCGGATTGTCAGGCCGGGTGTTGCGCACGGCGATATCCGCCTCGCGCTTGGCCAGGCTGAGGATCTGCGTGGAGGCATCCAGTTGCACGCGCACGTCCGGGTGTTGCTCGTGCAGACGGGCGATGGCCGGGATCAGGAAGTCGATGGCCAGCGAATCGGTGGTGCTGACGCGCACGATACCGGTCAGGCGATCATCCAGCCCCTGAATCTGCCGCTCCAGCTCCAGCGCCGAGTGCTCCATTTTCTCAACGCTTTTGAACGCCGCTTCGCCGACCGCCGTCAGCGCATAACCGTCGGACGTGCGCAGGAACAACGTCGCGCTCAGGGACTTCTCCAGCGCCGTGATCCGTCGCCCGACGGTGGCCTGATCCACGCCCAGTAACCGCGCCGCGCCGCGTAATGTCGACTCCCGACATACTGCGAGAAAAACCCTTGCATCGTCCCAATTCATTCTGTCCCCACCCAATGCAAATCTGCATCACTAGAAAGCTAAATCGCTGCATTAACGCAGCAAAGATAGCCGATATGCTGAGCGCCATAAACCTTCCTCAGGATTGCTGTCATGCGTACATCAACCTCAGCGTTACCGATCTTCGCGGGACTCTGCGCCAGCCTGGTCAGCATCGGCCTGGCGCGTTTTGCCTATACACCGCTGATTCCATCACTGATTCAGGCGCAGTGGTTTTCCGCCCACGATGTGGTCTACCTCGGCGCGGCCAATCTGGTCGGCTACCTGATTGGCGCCCTGCTCGGCCGACCGATAGCGCGGCACCTCGGCAATAAAAACGCCCTGCGGCTAATGATGCTGCTGGTTACCGCCGCGTTTTTTGCCTGTGCGTTTCCGATATCAGTCAGTTGGTTCTTTGGCTGGCGTTTGCTCTCGGGGATCACGGGTGGCGCGATCATGGTGCTGGTGGCGGCGACCGTACTGCCTCATGTGCCAGCGTCCCGCAAAGGGCTGGCCAGTGGAGCGATTTTTCTGGGCATCGGTCTGGGGATTGCCGGTTCCGGGACAATCGTGCCGCCGCTGTTGAGCCTTGGCCTGCAAGCCACCTGGTTGGGGCTGGGCGGATTGTCGTTGTTGCTGACGGCACTGAGCTGGTTTGGCTGGCCTTCCGATTTACCGCACCCGACTGCGACCCACGAGGTTGCGGCCGTTGAGCCAACGCCGCCCGCCGTCTATCTGCTGTTCGCCCAGTACGCGTTTATGGCCGCAGGTTTGGTGCCGGCCATGGTGTTCCTGGTGGATTACGTGGCTCGCGGGCTCGGTGCGGGGGCGCATATTGGCGCACTGGTGTGGGTCATGTATGGCCTGGGTGCAATCGTCGGGCCGGTGAGTTATGGCTTTCTGGCGGATCGGCTTGGCGCACGGATGGGCATCCGACTGGTATTGGCGGTGCAGGCGATTGCGCTGGGGCTGTTGGCGATTTCCCAATCCTTTATGGCGCTGGCCGTGCTGGCAGTGATTATCGGTTCATTCCCACCCGGCATCGTGCCACTGGCCCTGGCTCGCGTGCATGAGTTGGTGCCGAATCATCATCGCCAACAAATCGCCTGGAGCCGCGCCACCGTATCGTTTGCCACGTTTCAGGCGCTGGCCGGGTTTGCCTATTCGGCGTTGTTCAATGCCACGGGCGGCCATCATGCATTGCTGTTCGTGATCGCTGCCGGCGCGATTACAGTGGCGCTTTTGCTGGAGCAGGCCCTGAAATGGCTGCCCTCCTCGACTGAACAACGCTACTGCGCAAATTGAAGGGAATCATTGCCTGCGGGCCGTGCTCCGATCTACAGAACCTCTAGCAACAGGAATCGACATGTCCTTACCCAACGAAATGACCCGAATCGAAATCACTGAACCCGGCGGCCCTGATGTCCTGCAAGCCAAACGCGTGCCGCTACCGGTGGCCGCAGCAGGTGAAGTGCTGATCCGTGTGCATGCCGCCGGAATCAACCGCCCGGACGCCTTGCAGCGTGCCGGCAAATATCCGATGAAGCCCGGCATGAACCCGATTCCCGGCCTGGAAGTCGCGGGTGAAGTGGTGGCGCTCGGCGCCGGAGTCAGCCAGTTTGCCGTGGGCGACAAGGTTTGTGCGCTGACCAATGGCGGCGGGTATGCCGAATATTGCACAGTCCCGGCGGGCCAGACGTTGCCAATCCCCGATGGCCTCGACTGGGTGCAGGCCGCCGCGATCCCGGAAACCTTCTTTACCGTATGGGCCAATCTGTTCAGCCTCGGCGGCGCCAGCCGGGGGCAACGTGTATTGATTCATGGCGGCACCAGCGGCATCGGTACCACCGCTCTGATGCTCTGCCGCGAATTCGGCATCGAATCCTTCGCCACCGCCGGCAGCCCTGAAAAATGTGCGGCGATTCGTGAACTGGGTGGCGAGGCGATCAACTATCGCGATCAAAATTTTACTGAAGTCGTCGCCGAAAAAACCGCTGGCCAGGGTGTGAATGTGATTCTCGACATCATGGGCGGCTCGTACTTCAACGGTAACGTTAGCGCCCTGGCGATGGACGGGCGGTTGGTAATGCTCGGTTTTCTCGGCGGCGCCAAGGCCAACGACGTGGACCTGCTGGCAATCCTCGGCAAACGCGCGGTAGTCACCGGGTCGCTGCTGCGCGCACGAACCACTGCGGAGAAAGCCGCCATCGCCGACGCATTGCGCGAGCACGTTTGGCCAGCACTGAACGCCGGACGCTGCCTGCCGATGATCGACAAGGTTTACTCACTCTCCGACGCGGCGCAGGCCCATGCGCACATGGAAGCCGGCGACCATATCGGCAAGATTGTGCTGCGGGTCGACTGAGCCGTTGCAGCATTTTGTAATCGTTGCGCATGCACGGTGGTCGAAAATATCGCGCGCAGACCGAGGCATCTGGTAAAAAGCGTTCTTTGTCTGCGCCGTGGTGAAACGTTTAATGTTCCTTTCCTTCATGACTCGTCTGCGCCGTCGCCGCTTGGCGTTTGCCTGCATGGCCGCCTTGATTATCGGCGTGCCGACGAGTTGTGCCGTGCTGGAACATACCGAACGCAAACTGCTGTTTCGCATCGAACCGGGCACGGCCGGCTGGTATCGCGGCCTGCCCGGCAGCGTGCAGGAACTCGATCTGCAACCGAAGAGTTTCAAGGCCGGGCAAAACATTCATGCCTGGTGGTGGCCGGCGGAAAAAGCCAACGCACCGGCGATTCTCTATCTGCACGGCGTGCGCTGGAACCTCACCGGGCAGTTGTTCCGCATCGAGCAATTGCGCGCGGCGGGCTACTCGGTACTGGCCATCGATTACCGGGGGTTCGGCAAGAGCAAGGGTGATCTGCCATCGGAAAGTAGCGTTTACGAAGATGCCCGGGTGGCCTGGGAGCGTTTCAAACTGCTGCAACCGGATCCGCAAAAACGCCTGATTTACGGTCATTCCCTCGGGGGCGCTGTGGCGATCGATCTGGCGGCCGAACTCGGTCAGGACGCCACCCGCAGTCACTCGCCGCTACCGGTGCGCGGTCTGGTGATCGAGTCGACGTTCACGTCGCTGGCGGATGTCGCTGCCGCCGTGGCCAACACCTCGCTACCGGTGCGCTGGCTGCTGTCGCAGAAATTCGATTCCGTCGACAAGATCGCCGATATTCATATGCCGCTGTTGGTGGTGCATGGTCTGGCAGATGCTTTCGTGCCGTCGCGCTTCAGTGAGCAACTGTTCAACGCCGCGCAACAACCCAAGCGCCTGCTGCTGATACCGGGCGCCACGCACAACAACAGCATGGCGCTGGGCGGACAGAATTATCGCAAGGCAATCGATGCGTTGATGCAGACCAAACCTGCTCCGCGGATTGCCGGGCCAGCGGCGCTGCGCAGCGCACGGGACTCCTAGCGATAGCCGCGGGCCTGCAAATCGAACAGTTGGGCGTAATGCCCTGAAACGGCGATCAGATCTTCGTGGCCGCCCTGCTCGAGTATCCGGCCCTGCTCCAAGACAATGATGTGATCAGCATTGCGCACACTGGAAAAACGGTGCGAGATCAGCAAGGTCATCCGGCCATCCGTGTGTTGGCTGAAATGCTCGAACACTGCCGCCTCTGCCGCCGGGTCAAGGGCTGACGTCGGTTCGTCGAGGATCAGGACGTCGGCATCACGCCGCATATAGGCCCGGGACAAGGCAATTTTCTGCCATTGCCCGCCAGACAACTCCTGACCACCGGCAAACCAACGCCCCAGTTGTGTCGCATAACCACGGTCAAGGGCTTCGATAAAGGGCGCTGCCATGCCTTCGGCTGCGGCCTCTTTCCAGCGCTGTTGATCGTTGAACGCAAGCGTGTCGCCGACGCCGATGTTTTCTCCAACGCTGAACTGGTAGCGGATGTAATCCTGGAAAATCACGCCAATGCGCTGCCGTAATGTGGTTTCCTCCCAATCCTGCAAATCGCTGCCATCAAGCAGAATCCGCCCTTGATCGGGACGGTAGAGCCGGGTCAGCAACTTGATCAGCGTGGTCTTGCCTGAGCCGTTTTCCCCGACCAGCGCCATGCTCTTGCCCGGCACCAGATGCAAGTCAATGCCTTCCAGTGCCGCACGACTTGCACCGGGGTAACGGAAACCGACGTTTTCGAAGCGCAACCCATCGCCCGGTCGTGCGCCGGCAGTCAGGTGACCGCTGTCGGCGAGAACCGGCTCGGCCAGGTATTCATAAAGACTCGTGAGGTACAGGCCATCTTCGTACAAACCACTGATTGCGCTCAGACTGCTACTGACTGCACTTTGCCCTTGTTTGAACAGCACCAGGTACATGGTCATCTGACCCAGGCTGATATTGCCATGCACCGCATCAATCACCACCCAGGCGTACGCCACGTAAAACGCCGCCGTGCCCAGCAAGCCGAGACCGAAACCCCAACTATCGCGGCGTAACGTCAGGCGCCGGTCTTCGGCACAGAGTTTGGCGAAGGTGTCGCGATAGCGTTGCAACAGCAGCGGAGCGAAACCGAAGAGCTTGACCTCTTTGATGTAGGCCTCGTGGGACAGCAGGGTTTCGATGTAACTCTGCTGGCGGCTCTCCGGCGCGCGACGGGTGAACAGCCGAAAAGCATCACCGGAAAAATGCGCCTCGGCGAAGAACACCGGCAACGCACCGATCACCAGCAGCACCAATGCCCACGGGGAAAAATGCACCAGCAGCACACCGAAGCTGATCAGCATGATCAGGTTCTGGATCAGCCCCAGCGACTTCATGACCAACGCCAGTGGCCGTGTCGAGGCTTCGCGGCGCACGCGCACCAGTTTGTCGTAGAACTCAGAGTTCTCGAACTGCACCAATGACAGAGTCTGAGCTTTCTCCAGAATCAACGTGTTGACCTTCTGCCCCAACTGCACCCGCAACAACGACTGCTGCACCGACAACGCCCGTTGTGTAGCGGACAGCAACGCCAGCACACCCGCCTCCAGCAGCACATAACGCAACACCGGCCATAACGGCGCATCACCCTGCTGCGCGTGCAACTGCATGGCTGCGACCACTGCATCGACAATCCGCTGCCCCAACCATGCCGCGAGTGCCGGCAGCACACCTGCAATCAATGTCGCCAGCACCAAGCCCAGAAACAAACCGCGCGACGTCCCCCAAACCAATCGCAAGGCGCGTTGCGCCTGGTCGAGTAACGAAGTGACGCGGGAAAATGCAGGCATGGGACATCGGACTCGGCAGGTGAATAGAGCGCGACATGGTACTCCGCTGCTCCTGCTACGACTTATTCAAGGTATTAAAAAGCCCAACCTGAAAAGGTTGGGCTGATGGCTGACTTGCGCTCAATCAAAGGCACCATTGAGCACTTCATAGATAAGACCCGTGGCGAGTGCGACCAGAATCAAATCCGTACCCGCCTGCTGCCATTCGTAGCCGTCATAGCGCGGGAGGTGGCCAAGCAGGCGATTGTCGAGTTTTTTCGCGATACCCGGCGGCAGCGGCTTGCCGCGAGCCAGGTTTTTCTGGATGCCCGGAGGCAGTGCAGGGCCTGGGCTCCAGTAGTCGCGATAGCCGCCAATCACACCGATCACATTACCTCGGTCGACAGCCGGGCCATGACTCCAATCGTCACGCCCCGCATTTTTGCCTTTGTTCCCTTGGCCCTGGCCCTGGGAATTGTGGGGATTGCCTTTACCATTGCCCTGCCCTTTACCGTTACCGGGATCGGCCAGCGCCACCGACGAGCCGGCGGCCAGAACAAGTGACATCAAACCTGCAACCCATCGAGTTGATCTGAACATATCCGTACTCTCAGACAGTGGGATCATCCACTGAACTGTAGACCGCGATTGGCCAATTGGTTCTGGATGTCGAGTAGTCCCCGTCTATCGCTGGGCCAGTTCATGTCGCACGCACTGCTCGTAGTAGGTCTGCTTGACCGCCGCCGGTTTGAGCTTTGAGCTGCTGTTGTAGGTCTGTTCGGTAATCCCCATTGCAGTCATGCGCATCCATGGCTGCTGAAATCGACGTACCTGCAATTGTTTACGCGCACCATACAAAGACATCCCTGAGAGCTTGGATCGCTGCGCTCCTGCGGCGATATCCGAGCCCCAGGTACAGGCGAAACGATGGCTTTTGCTTAACTCTTTTGCCTGTACTCCCGAGGCAAAGACAGCCAGGGAAAGCGTTGCAACGGTTATGACAATCGTCCGCATATAGCCAACCTAACCTTTTGAAAAAAGGCGAGTTTGACGATGAAAGGACAACTCGGGGGCCAGCAGTTTGCCGCTTTTTGCCAATATCTGGCGACAACTCGCCAAGCCAAAGGCTCAGCCAAATGACGCGGGTTGCAAGTCGGTAATTACTACCACTCGTCCATCGCCGCGCACCTTTTCCCGACTCACAATTCCAATGCAGTACACCCCATCGCGTGGAAGGTTTGGATGATGAACAAGAAAATTATGGCGGTATCGTTTGCCAGTCTGTTGCTCATCGGGCCGGCATGCGCCTTGGCAACAGAGAAAACCAGCGCTGACTCCGCCGCGCCACCGAATGCCCTGCCGGGCGTCAATCAATCGAAAAGCACGCGCGCCAATGATGAGAAGGCGAACAAAAAGGGAGAGGAGTCTTCAGGGGGAAATGCGGGTGCGCAAGCCCATGAAACTGAAAAAGATGCGGCGACGTCGAGTGACTCGGAAGATATCGAGAAAAAACCCGATCAGTAAATACCCGAACAGCATGACCGATATCGAGTCTTTCCCTATTAGCGACTAGCGAGGCCTGGCGCGATAGCAATATGATGCCACCACTGGAATCCCAAGAAGGGTAACCAGAGGAAAATCTATCCAAGGAATGCACATAAAGACTTCGTTATCAGCGTCAACAACACCGTTCTCTACATTGCACTGGCAGTCATCTGGATTGCTGCACTGGTAATGCTGAGCCAGAGTTTTCTCGCAGCCATCAGCACCTTCGTCATCGGCACTTTGAGCTGGTGCATCATCTCAGGCTTCTGGTTCGTTCAATCCGCGACCTACGAAGAGCTTCGCAAGCTAAACGCAAAAAATGGCTGATTTATCGAGAACGCTCGACTGCGCGGCACCGACGGAGAAATATCGGGCAACTGCAATCCATTTGCGCAGCCCGCCCTGATAAACACCAAATTCAAACAAGTCCGGAAAAACTCACACGCATGAAAAAGGCCAATGCTGTGAACATTGGCCTAAGTCATTGAATTATATGGTCGGGACGGAGTGATTCGAACACTCGACCCCTAGCACCCCATGCTAGTGCGCTACCGGACTGCGCTACGCCCCGACTGGTTTTGCAACTCGCTCTTCACCTCGAAGAACGCTCAAGAATATATCGCAAGCTTTTGAAAACTGGAAGTATTCAAACGCTGCTTTTTATTTCTTGAGTACCACCAGAACATCTTCGAGCTCAGCGATCATCTGGCGGATCATTTGCTTGTATTGGGTGGTGTCGTCTTTGGCTTCATCGCCGGACAAACGCAAGCGTGCGCCGCCGATGGTGAACCCTTGGTCGTAAAGGAGCGCGCGGATCTGCCGGATCATCAGTACATCCTGGCGCTGATAATACCGGCGGTTTCCGCGGCGTTTGACGGGGTTGAGTTGAGGAAACTCCTGCTCCCAGTAGCGCAGCACGTGTGGCTTTACGGCACACAGCTC
>NZ_JBIUWI010000009.1:0-1267 GCF_044743385.1 Pseudomonas sp. NPDC087639
GACAGCCACGGCCGCTGAGACCGGGCAGTCGACAAGTAGCAAAGGATTGAATGCATGCGTGCCTTAGCTGAGTTCATCATGCGAGGCCGTATGCAGGCCACTCTCGTGGTGGCCGGATGTGCAACATTGCCGTTGTTGTATTGGTTGGGTGCTGCCGCCGGGAGCCTTGTGCTTCTGCGGCGCGGATTGACGGACGCCCTTGGCGTTCTGTCCCTGGGGTTGCTGCCGGCATTGATCTGGTGGCTGTATGCCGATGATCCACGGGCACTTCTGGTGCTGCTGGGATCTTCGGGGCTTGCGTTGGTTTTGCGCGCAAGTGAATCCTGGGTTCGCACGCTGCTGGTCAGCGTAGTGGTTGGAGTGGTGTTTTCAGTGGTGCTCGGGGCAGCGTTTGCGGCCCAGATCGAGATGCTCGCGCAGGCCTTGATAAAGGTCATGCCGGCGCTTCTCGGTGAGACCTACAAGCAATTGTCGGTCGATGAGCAAGCGCGTTTCGCGTCCCTGATTGCACCAGTCCTGACCGGACTGATTGCGGCTCTGTTGCAGATTGTCAGCGTGCTGAGCCTGATTGTCGGGCGTCATTGGCAGGCGTTGTTGTACAACCCGGGTGGTTTTGGTCGCGAGTTTCGCGCCATCCGGATCCCGCTGGGGCCGGCGATGTTACTGCTGGCGTTGATGCTTCTGGGCCCGAATCTCGGTGCACAGATGGCCATGTTGACGCCGTTGTGCAGTGTACCGCTGGTGTTCGCCGGACTGGCCCTGATTCATGGGCTGGTCGGGCATAAGCGACTGGCCGGTTTCTGGCTGGTGGGGTTGTACGTAACGCTGTTGCTGTTCATGCAGCTGATCTATCCGTTGCTCGTGGTTTTGGCCATTGTCGACAGCCTGATTGATTTTCGCGGTCGTCACGTGTCGAAAGACATCGATAGCGCGAACGGTGAAGGTTAAAAGTTAAGAGGATTTTCACATGCAACTGATCCTTCTGGAAAAAGTCACCAATCTGGGCAACCTGGGTGACAAAGTGAACGTTAAGGCCGGTTACGGTCGTAACTATCTGCTGCCTTACGGCAAAGCTACCGCTGCGACCCCGGCCAACCTGGCTGCGTTCGAAGAGCGTCGTGCTGAGCTGGAAAAAGCTGCTGAAGACCGTAAAGCATCGGCTGAAAGCCGTGCTGCCCAACTGGCCGAGCTGGAAGTGACCATCACTGCCACCGCTGGCGACGAAGGCAAGCTGTTCGGTTCGATCGGTACTCACGACATCGCTGAC
>NZ_JBIUWI010000009.1:1277-30114 GCF_044743385.1 Pseudomonas sp. NPDC087639
TGAAGTGCAGAAGAGCGAAGTTCGTCTGCCGAACGGCACCATCCGCAACGTAGGCGAATTCGACGTAGCCGTGCACCTGCACGCCGAAGTTGAAGCCACCGTACGCGTTGTCGTGGTAGCAGCTTAAGCAACACCTGATCGGCTGGCGGCTTGTCCGTCAGACGGTTAACATCGGGCACGATCCTGTTCACAGGTCGTGCCCTTTGTCTTTCTGGTACTCCCGTTTTCAACCCTGACTCCAAGTGGCCATGAACGAAATCTCCGCACCCGAGCAATATGATCTGCAAACCGCCGCCCTGAAGGTGCCGCCGCATTCCATCGAAGCCGAACAGGCTGTACTCGGTGGTCTGATGCTGGACAACAACGCCTGGGAACGCGTGCTCGATCAAGTCTCCGACGGCGACTTCTATCGTCATGACCACCGCCTGATCTTCCGTGCGATCGCCAAACTGGCCGATCAGAACTCCCCGATCGACGTTGTGACCCTTGCCGAGCAATTGGACAAGGAAGGTCAGACTTCGCAAGTCGGTGGCCTCGGTTACCTCGGCGAACTGGCGAAAAACACGCCGTCCGTCGCCAACATCAAGGCCTATGCGCAGATCGTCCGCCAGCGAGCGACGTTGCGCCAACTGATCGGTATCAGTAGTGAGATCGCCGACAGCGCTTTCAACCCGGAAGGGCGTACCGCCGAGGAAATCCTCGACGAAGCCGAGCGCCAGATCTTCGCGATTGCCGAGGCCCGCCCGAAAACCGGCGGCCCGGTAGGTGTGAACGATCTGCTGACCAAGGCCATCGACCGCATCGACACCTTGTTCAACACCGACAACGCCATTACCGGCCTGTCCACCGGTTACACCGACCTCGACGAGAAAACCAGCGGGCTGCAACCGGCCGACCTGATCATCGTCGCTGGCCGTCCATCGATGGGTAAAACCACCTTCGCCATGAACCTGGTGGAGAACGCCGTACTGCGCAGCGACAAAGCGGTGCTGGTGTATTCCCTCGAGATGCCAGGTGAGTCGCTGGTCATGCGTATGCTTTCCTCGTTGGGCCGCATCGACCAGACCAAGGTACGTTCTGGCCAATTGGAAGATGATGACTGGCCTCGCCTGACCTCAGCGGTCAACCTGCTCAACGATCGCAAACTGTTCATCGACGATACCGCCGGCATCAGCCCGTCGGAAATGCGTGCGCGTACCCGGCGTCTGGCGCGGGAACACGGTGACATCGGCCTGATCATGATCGACTACCTGCAACTGATGCAGATTCCAGGATCGGGCGGCGACAACCGGACGAATGAGATCTCCGAAATCTCGCGTTCCTTGAAAGCCCTGGCCAAGGAATTCAACTGCCCGGTGGTGGCGCTGTCCCAGCTCAACCGCTCTCTGGAGCAACGACCGAACAAGCGGCCAATCAACTCCGACCTCCGGGAATCCGGAGCCATCGAGCAGGACGCCGACGTCATCATGTTCGTGTACCGGGACGAGGTGTATCACCCGGAAACCGAGCACAAAGGCATTGCCGAAATCATCATCGGCAAACAGCGGAACGGCCCGATCGGCTTTATCCGCCTGGCGTTCATCGGCAAGTACACCCGTTTCGAGAACCTCGCCCCGGGCAGCTATAACTTCGACGACGACGAGTAAGAATTGGCCGAAATCATTCGGCCAGCTCTCCTCTTCAATCGTGTTGTTCGCGCTGGCCCGCTACCTCCTCGGCTGTTCGGCGGGTTGAGTGCTCGGCCAGTTCTTGCCGGGTCAAGGTTTCGATCAATACGGCTTCTTCGATCGCAAGCGATGCTTGCAATGCTTTGGACTGCGCGTCGTAATCGTCAAACGAAAGCGTCCCGGCGGTGTGCGTATCGTCGAGTGTGGCCTGTCGATCCTGAAACGGCTGGCGCTGGGATTCGAACTGTGTTCGGTACTTGTGAGTGACGAATTCCTGCCAGAACTCCCTCGACACCAGCGCCTGAAATTCTTCAGGGGAGTTATCCAGAGCGATGACTTTTTTGTACGCGGCGTCCAGTTGCGCCTGTGACACGCTGATCAGGAGATCAAACACCATACGATCAGGCTGGCCCGGCAGTTGCAGCCGATCTTTGAGGCGGTGGCGATAGAAAAGTCTGATCTCGACTTCCTCCTGCACATGAGGCGCGGGAGCCGGAAGGTCTTCTGGTCGCTGAGGCCCTCTGGATCCGATGATTCTTGCCTCACGCTGCGCAATGTCCGCCGAAGCAATTTTGTCTACCTCGTGCAAGCGGAACAATCCTCTGGACAGCGCCGACAACTGCGGGCCTTCTGCCTGGCTGCGAGCCTTGGCGCGAGCGTTGTGCATCATTGTCCTGACCTCCAGATTGGCGAATGTGAAGGCTGCGCGATCGCAGCAGGTTGCTTCGCCGGCCCGATCAAACAGTTCCCTGCGCAGGCGTTCGGACTCAGGGCTGTTTTCGGTAATGCTGTCGATCACCTTCCAGACCCGTCGCTGGGTTTCGTTGCCACCAGCGGCATCCGGCAACAAGAGGTTAAGGGTATTGAACAGACCCTCCGAGCCTTGCTGATCACGCAGTGTTTGCCATTGCGCTGTTCTGGTCGATACCTGAGCGCTTGTCATTCCGGCTGTCCAGCGTGCCATCGGGTCATACGCCGCAGGTCGGATGATGACAGGCGCGTGATCGCGCGCGGTGTCGACCAGGTTGTACTGGCCGGTCAGCGGTGTTTCGGCTTCTATCAGGCGGTCGTTGTAAAGGGACAGTCGGGTGCGGGTGGCCGGGGAGAGCGGATTGTTGGTGATGTTGGTCACGTTGTTGACGCGAACCGTGTGCGCAAGTCGTTCAGGCGTTGGCGCAATGACCGCATCGGGGATTTCCTCGATCCGGTTGTTGCTCAGATCCAGGGTGTCCAGCAGTGGCTGATCGGCAATACCGGTCGGGAAAGTGTCGATACCCGTGTTGGCCAGATTGACCGAGCGCATGTCGATTATCTGGCTGAAATCCGGTGTGATACCCAGTTGCGGATTCTCATGCAGCCACAGTGCCCGCAATGTGGTGCGCTCTGATAGAACGCGGGCGGTTTCGGCTGTCAGGGAGATCTGGTTTTTCTGCAGAAACAGTCGGGTCAGACCGTTCATTTCGCCAATGGCGGGTGGTAGCTCGCGCAATTGATTGTGCGAAGTATCCAGCCAGCGTACGTGGCGGAATCGGGTCAGAAAACCCTCTGGTGAAGTGCTCAGATCCATATTGCTCAGTTTCAATGAGCCGACGTGACTGAAATCCACGTCGATGTCCGGCAGGCTTGGCAGTTTCAGGCCGCTGAGGTCCAACTCCAGGCCGATGGGGGTCCTGTCATTGGCCAGTTTTTGCGGTGTTTCATGCCTCCAGCAACTGATGATCCGGTTGCTTGCCGTGGCACGGTCGAAACGGTCGGCAGCGTTGATCTGCAACTGATTCGCGCGAATATAACCCTGACGGTTGCCGCCTCCAGAAAAAGTCCAGGCCTCCAGTTGGGTTTTCAACGTGTTGAATTCCAGTTCAAGGCTGGCGAGCCTTGTGCCGGCAGTGCCTTGCTCAAGGTTCCAGAGGTACTCCCTGCACACCTTGATATCTTTGCTCGGATAAAGACGCCGGTATCGCTGTGCTCTTGAGTTTTCGCTATCAAATGCAGCGGGATGTTCCGGGGTCATCAGTTCAGGATGCGCTGCGTGCAGGCGGCGCCAGTAGCCATCGAACGTTCTCCAATAGTCGGAAGGGAAATCGTTGCCCTCCAATAAAGTGGCGCCGTTGATTCTGGCGATCGAGGCCAGTTGCTCGGGCTCGGGGTTGATGATTGCCTGCGGTACTTCAGTCAATTGGTTGTTACGCAAGTCGAGCCCCGTCAAGGCCGCTTTACCCACCAGTCCGGTCGGCCACTGATCAATCCCTGTGCTGTTCAAGTCCAGGTTTGTCAGCTCGGACATGGCACTGAAGTCGGGCACTGTTTTCAGTGGGTTTTCTGACAGATTGACGAACTTCAGCCGGCTCAACCCGCTCAGTCTTGCCGCGCTTTGCTCATCCAGTTCAAGGCTGTTCGAACTCAGGTCCAGTCTGATCAGTTTGTCCATATCACCGACGCAGGCCGGCAATCTGCGCAGGCTGGAATGATTGATGGATAGACTTTCCAGGTGGGTAAAGTTGCTGAGGAATGTGTCGCCAGTATCCGACCAATTGATTGCCTGGAGTTCAAGCAGGCGCACATGGCTGAAATCCGCCGTCAGGGCGGGTAGCGGCCCACTTCCGGTCGGTAGCCTTAATATCTCTCCCGATTCCTGAAGCCAGCAGGTTTTGATTATTCTGGCGACACGTTGCGGCGCCCAGAGCCTGACGGTGGCGGCATCAACGGAAGCATCGTATTGCTTGCCGGCCACATAATCTTCCAGCTGTGCTTCAAGCGAGTCGAAATCCCGCAGGCGTCGGGCCAGCTCTGCATCACCCAGTTGCAACACGAAATCCCTGACCGCTTGTGCGTCCTTGTCCGGGTACATTCGCTGCACCTTGGCCAGCTCTGGAATATCTACGTTCAGTCTCAGTCCTTGCGGGTGGGCCGAGCTGGACAACTCTGGATGATCCGCAGCCAGGCGGCGCCAATACAATTCCAGGGTTTTCCAATAGCCGGGAGCAAAGGCATTGCCTTCGATGAGGGTGACACCGTTGGTTCTGACGCTGGCCTCAAGCTGCTCGGCGGGAGGATTGAGTAGCGTCTGTGGTACTTCTTGCAGGCTGTTATTACGCAAATCGACGATTTGCAGGCCGGTCTGGTTTTGCAAGCCAGTTGGCCAATGACCCAGTTGCGCATTGCTCAGGTTCAGCACTTTCAACCCGGTCATCGTACTGAAGTCGGGGGACATGTTCAGTGGATTGTCTGAGAGGTTGAGGTTTTCGAGTTTGCCGAGAGTACCGAGTATCACCGCTGCTGGTGTGTCCAGCCGAATCCGGTTTGCACTCAGATCCAGACGGGTCAGGTCATGCATCCGCGCGACGGAGGCTGGCAGTTTATCCAGCGTGGAGCGGGTTACGGTCAACTGTTCAAGGTGTGAAAAACTGCTGAGGAACGTATCGGCTTCGGGCGACCAGGTGACGGATTCCAGAGACAGCTCCCGGACATGGCTGAAGTCTGCTTTCAGTGCCGGCAGGGTGCCGCTGCCGGCTTCGAGTTTCAGCGATGGGCCGGTCTCCTGGCGATAGCAGCGCTTTATTTCGTTGGCGATCTGTTCTGCCCAGCCTTTTGCTGTTCCGGGCGTCGAAGACGACGCATTGCTCCAGAGCGTCAATTGCTGCTTGAGGGTTTGGTATTCGGCTTCGCGGCGGCGCAACCCGCCTTCGACGTCGCTGCCCAGTGAACGAAGGTATGCGGCGATCTGTTCCTCAGACATGGACCGGAACAGCCTCTTCGCGCGGGTTTGCGGACTGCGCAGTCGATTGACGATGGCGGTAATCTGCTCGCGCAATCGTCGATGAGCAGGGCGCACTTGCCCACCATCAGGCCGGAGTAATCCACCATTGCCGGGGTCGGTCGTCGTAGACGTGGGGGGGAGGCTTTCCTGTGGACGCCAGAGCCCGCTTTCTGTGTCGCGCAGCAGCACCGGGCCGAGGGCATCCCGCTCGGTCGATAACCTGGCCCGATACTGTCCGGTATCCGGATCGACCCCGACCAGCACGGTACCGCCATCGGGAACATCGACGTAACGCCGCCGCCCGCGCACCCGGAATCCATCGGCGTTGGGAGCCGGCAGATCAGGCGGTACGGTGATCCAGTAATGCGCCAAGGGGCGCTGTTCACGATTAAACACGGCCACTGTGGCAGGTAACTCATGAATCGTTATCGCCGGTAACGGCGTGATTGCATCCGGGGCGGCGTTGCCCGCGACCCTGCCAAACCCCTCCGGGCCAAGTACTCCCGGGGCGGTCGTCGGGCCGAAATCGACACGCTGTGGCGTTTCGTGCCTTACGGTTTCCGGCCCTTGTTGCGTAGGTCGTGTATGGATTTCTACGGTGCCTTTGAGAGGCAGTCTGGGTGACATTTTTTCATCCTTGAAAGGTTGCCCGTCAGTGCCCGCGACGGGCACTGCAAAGCGTTCGGCGTCATTGCCGGTTTGTCGTCGTATGGCCGCCAGGCCCATGGCTTGGGCGCAGGTATTTACTCGGCTCGCACTGAAGGGGTCTGCGCCAGTGCGAATATTTTGTTCGCGGTCTTGCCGTCGAAGGTTTCGCGCCAGATCGCGGTATGGGGCAAACCAGCCTGTTCATCGCGCCGCTGAGACTCTGCGCCCCGTCTGCTCTGTTCAAGCGTTTTGAGATGACCACCCTTGATCGAGAAGTTCAGGGGATGGCTGTCTTGTCTTTCATAGTGAAAGTGGGCTTCCCAAAGCGGTGCATCGTCGGCGCGATCACTGATCGAATACACGTCAAGAAATGACTTGTCCTTGCCTTTGCCCAACTGCTTGCGATTAACCGTTTTATTGACATTGAGCTCGTCCCGATCCAACAGGTAATTCAGGCGCATGATGTCCAGCACGTCTTTGTTTTTGTACATCCGCACCAGGATCTTCTGGCCTTGGGTTGTCATGGAATCAGCTGCGGCTCGCAATCGCCTGGCCAGATTGATGATCAGGCGGTCCTCGACATCTGTTTCGTGGTTTTCCAGTTGTCTTGCCTGTTCGTTAAGCAAATGGGTTTCCCTGCCCAGATCTTCGACAATTTTTGTCGGGTTGATTTTTTTTGCTTCCTGCATCTTCGCGTAGGCACTGTGCTCTTCGACCTTGGCCAGTAACCGGTTTGCCTCGCTGATAAGTTGTGGGCGCGGTGTTCTGTTTATCGGAGGAAGTACAGGTAGCCATTCATCGTCTAATTTTTTGTAGCGTCTGGGCGGCGAGTCGGGGCGCAATGGGTCGGGAACCTTGATGGTAATGCTCCCGTCCGCCCCGGCTTCGGTTTCACCGACCAGTACTCTGTAGGTGCCGTGCTGACGGGTTCGAAACATTTTTTTGGCGGGCGCGGGACGGGTCGTCTCGGCGTTGATGGGCTGTGACGGGATGAAGTCGAAATCGATGTCCTGATCAAGGCTCGGCAGATCGGTTCGGCGCTCGGATACGTCGAGGATTTCGGTCAGTTTACTGTCGATTTTCTTCTCGATGGGATCGATCAGGGCAATGATCTCCTCGAGGTATTCGGCTCTGGGGCTTTGCTCGGCCAGCAGCGTTTCAAAGCGGGTTCGGTCTCCCCTGAGCTGATCAAGGGCCAACAGCAATGCCATGGGCTGCTCTCGTTCCGGGACGTTTCTCAGGTCGCCGGTGATCAGGTCGATGGCCGATAGCGAGGGCATGGTCGCGTCCGGCGCATGTTCGGGCGTGTCCGCAAACAGGTGGACATAAAGGGCCAGTTTGTTGAAGTTGATGCGATCCGCTGAAGCTACCTTCTGGCTCAGTTCAGTGAGTTGCGGGATCGCTGCGGGGGACGCTTTTCTGATTTGCTCCATGACCACCTGGCGCTCCTCGAGGATCTTCAGCTTCTTGTTCAGGTGGGTGATGCATTTCTTGCAGCTCTCGGCGCTCACGTCCGTCACCGCAGGCCTGGCCCGGAGGTCCATGACGGCCATGAGCCTGTTGAGGTATTCCACCCGTTCAATCCGGAAGGTATGCAGTTCCCCCCTGAATAGCCCGCCTGCCTTGAGGGTGGTCAGCCAGTCTCTGTTGTCGACGAGCGACTGCACAAAGGCTGTTTGCTTTCTGATGTGCTTGAGCAGATGGACTTCAACGGCCACCAGTGCCGCTGTCCTGCCGGCGCCATCGGCCTGTTCTCTGGCCTGACTCCACAGGGTGTCGTACTGCGTGGCTGATTCGATCAGGGCGGTGTGAGCATTCTGGAAAGGTTCATAACGCTGCATCAAGAGGGCTATGTTGGCTTGCGCTGAGTCATGGCGACGCATGCCACCCCTCAGTCCCGTGAGAATGGAAACCCAGGTGTTCTCCTCGTTTCGTGTGATGGCCCGGGTCTCGCCGCTGCGACTGGCGCGATAGATATTCGCGCCGTCGGTGGCGACGGGATCCTTGGGGTTAACGATGCGCCACACTTTGTGCGCTGGCGTAGACGCGTCAAGATCGCTCATCACCTGATAGGCGTGTTCGTGGATGACCACGTAGAGCTTGCCGTCGTGGCGAAACAAACCGTCGCTGCCGGGTTCGACAGTGCTGAAATCCAGCCCCGTGCGAAAGGCCTGCAGGCTTGCGTTGGTCAACGGGAGTGGGCTGGAGGCGACGTCATTGAGGGGATGCCATAGGCCGCTGTCGATGTCGCGTAACAAGGCCGGTCCGGAGGGAAGTAATTCACTCGCCAGTCTTGCCCGGTAAAGTCCAGTGTCCGGATCCATCGCGACCAATGTGATGTGGTCGTCGGGCAAGTCGACATACCGTCGCCCCTTATGAATTCTGAAACCCTCGGTGTCGGCATTCGGTAACGCCGCATTGGAACTGATCCAGTAATGCTCCAGCAGGGGCTGTGCTGACACCGGGGGATCAACACTGACGGGGTGCATTTTGACCGTTACAGCGGGTGCTGGCAGGATCGCATCAAGTTCGACGCCCACCGGTTTGTTCTCCTGCCCTGCTAGAAGGTGTGTCGACGGATCTGTGCTGATACGGTGCAGCGTGTCGGAAGGGTCCTCGTTCTTCGGTCGCTTGGTGGGCATGTGAACATCGACCGAAGCGTTGATCCGGGGCGGTAATTTGACTGCCATGGGTTTTTTCATCCTTGAAAAACGGGTTGTCTGGCTTAAGCGACCAGCTCGAATATTTTCTGCGCGGTTTTGCCGTCAATGGTTGCTCGCCAGATGGGGACATGTTCCCGTCCGGCCTGCGCGTCCCGACGCTGGGCAGTTATGCCCAGCCGGCTTTGCTCAAGGGTCTTGAGGTGGCCGCCCTTGACCATGAAGTTCAGCGCGGCGCTGTCCTTTTTTTCGTATTTGAAATGGACATGCCACAGAGGCACGGTGGTGTGTTTGTCGTTCAGCGAATAGACATCGAGAAAATATTTGTCCTGGCCCTTGCCCCGTTCCAGCCGCGCAGGTTTCTCTTTGCTGACACTCAGGTGGCCCTGGCTGAGTAGATACGCCACACGGTCGACGCTTAAGAAAGTGGGGTCCTTGTAGAGTGCGATGCGAATTTTTTCGCCTTCGTTGCGCAGGCGCTCGCTGTCATGTTTGAGCTGCTGGGCGAGGGGCGCGATATCGAGGGTGGCCGGATTCGGCGCCCGTTCCATCTGTTGACGAAGATCATCGAGGTCTTCGGCCTTGCCCTGCAGAAACTCGACGATGTTGGTGGCGTTGCGTTTTGCGCTTTCGTCTTGCCGGGCCTTGGTCAGATGTGATTCCGATAGTTCCAGAAGTCGCTGGGCCTGGACGGTCAGCGTCGACAACTGCCTTTCTTGCAGAGCAACCCGCCGCTGCCATTCACCTTCGCGGCGCTCATAGGTTTGCAAGACTTCCGTGGGGTTGTGCGGATCCATGACATCAATTACTTCTTCGCCCTGGGGGGTTCGACGTGACTGCCCGATCCGGATCTTGTAAACGCCATGGTGTTTGCTGCGAAACATCTTTCTTGAGGGGTGTGCAGACGGACTCGTGACCTGGGCCGGAATGAAGTCGAAGTCAATCGGCTCATCCAGTGAGGGAAGGGTTAAGGTTCGCTCCAGTTCCTGGTGATAAAGCTCTATGCGCTGTTCTAGGGTGTTTTCGAAAGCCTGAATGGCTTCGGTTATTTCTCGCCGGGAACTGTCCAGAAGAGTATCGGCTGGCAATGACATCTCTTCGTACGACGCCCTGATTGCTGCGCATTGGTCGATCAGACAGCTCATTACCGGAATGCGCGCGCCTTCCGGGATGCTTTCGATATTGCGGAAGGTGCGCGTTGCTTCTGAAAACGAACTCGACAACACAACGTATTGCGCGGCGTCGGGCACCGGTTCGCTGGCCAGCAAGTGGCTTTTGGAATGAATCCAGTTGGCCGTGTTTGTATGGATTTTTACCGGGTCGTAGCCAAGCTCGATCAATTCGACTTTCAGGTGGGGGGATCGGGTCAGGATGTCGTCAACAATGAGTTGGCATTTGCGCAAGTTGGCCAATTTGCCTTTCAAATACCCTGCCATCGAGCGATGGGCCTCGAGGGGACGGCCATAGTAGGACGATACGTCGATTGATTTACGCAGATCACCGGCCTCCAGGACATCGAAATAGACTTCGACTTGCCGCTTCTGAACGCCCACCAGCTCTGTCTCGTAGGAAAAGCGCCCTTTGTACAAGAGAAGCGAGGCCTGGTTCCTGATGTAGAAGTTCACGGCCTTTTCCAGAGTCGCCAGTTGTCTTTGACACTGGATTTCGAATTTGACCAAGGCGTTTTTTTCCCCTTCTTTCCTGGCCTGTGCATGCCAGGCGGCCCTTAGTTCTTCCGTGAGCTTCACCGCCTGCGTGATCGTGGTGATGTGGGCGTCCAGTTCCTGATTGAGCGCATCGATTGGACGCAGTGGCAGTGAACCCGGTGAATCCTCAAGCGGGTGCCAGAGCTTGCTGTCATGGTCGCGTACCAACACTGGGCCGAATGCTCTTTCGGTCATCAATTTGGCTCGATACAAGCCCATGTCCGGGTCGATCACGACCTGAACGTTGCGGCCGCCCGGCACATCGACGTAGCGGCGTCCGTGCAGGGTTCTGAATCCCAGTGCATCGACATCGGGAAGGCTGACTTCGACAGGTATCCAATAGTGCTCGAGTGACCGCTTTCCTGACGAGGGAGCGCCGGCGGAGGTCGACGCTATCGGATGAGTCGTGGCCCGAGTGGTTGAAACTCCCTCGCGGGGAGGCTCACTTGAGCGGGGGCTCGACCCCGGAGCATTCCGTATCGCAGAAGGGGTTGATGGGCCGCTATCCATGGGCGGAGAAATAACGGGTCGCGGCGTATCGGTATCCACCTGCGGCGCCGGGCGTGTATGAGCACCGCTGGTAACGGAGCCCTTGATGGGTAGTTTTGGTGACATTTCTTCATCCTTGAAGGGTTGTCATATCAGCAATCGCAAATCGTTGGCTGATGGTGAATTGGATTTGGGTAGCGGTTTTTGCATCCATGTGGGGGTAATGACAGCACACGAATGCACTGCGTGATGCCGAGGGCAGGGTCACAAAGAGAAACCGACCATTGCCGTCGGAATTGGTCAAATTTTGTGCTATATTCCGCGCCCGCGATTTTTCATCTCAACACCGGTCGACCGACATGCAAGCAGCCAAGCCGTTATTTGACTATCCAAAATATTGGGCCGAATGTTTCGGGCCAGCGCCATTCCTGCCGATGAGCAGGGAGGAGATGGATCAGCTTGGCTGGGACTCCTGTGACATCATCATTGTTACGGGAGATGCCTACGTCGATCATCCGTCTTTTGGCATGGCAATCATCGGCCGGCTGCTGGAGTCTCAGGGCTTTCGCGTAGGGATCATTGCGCAGCCGAACTGGCAGTCCAAAGACGACTTCATGAAGCTCGGCGAGCCGAACCTGTTCTTCGGCGTCGCGGCCGGCAACATGGACTCGATGATCAACCGCTACACCGCGGACAAGAAAATTCGTTCCGACGACGCCTATACCCCGGGCGGCATGGCCGGCAAGCGTCCGGATCGTGCGAGCCTGGTCTACAGCCAGCGCTGCAAGGAAGCCTACAAGCACGTGCCGATCGTGCTCGGCGGCATCGAAGCCTCCCTGCGTCGCATCGCCCACTACGACTATTGGCAGGATCGCGTGCGTAACTCGATCCTGATCGACGCCAGCGCCGACATCCTCCTGTACGGCAACGCCGAGCGGGCCATCGTCGAAGTTGCCCAGCGTCTGTCTTACGGTCACAAGATCGAAGACATCACCGACGTGCGCGGCACCGCGTTCATTCGCCGTGACACGCCGGCGGGCTGGTACGAAGTCGATTCCACCCGTATCGACCGTCCGGGCAAGGTCGACAAGATCATCAACCCGTACGTGAATACCCAGGACACCCAGGCCTGCGCCATCGAGCAGGAAAAGGGCCCAGTGGATGATCCGGAAGAAGCCAAGGTCGTGCAGATCCTGGCCAGCCCGCGCATGACTCGCGACAAAACCGTGATCCGCCTGCCGTCGGTTGAAAAGGTCCGTGGCGATGCCGTTCTGTATGCCCACGCCAACCGCGTGCTGCACCTGGAAACCAACCCGGGCAACGCCCGTGCGCTGGTACAGAAGCATGGCGAAGTCGACGTCTGGTTCAACCCGCCGCCGATTCCGATGACCACTGAAGAAATGGACTACGTGTTCGGTATGCCTTACGCACGTGTTCCGCATCCTGCGTACGGCAAGGAAAAGATCCCGGCCTACGACATGATCCGTTTCTCGGTGAACATCATGCGTGGCTGCTTCGGTGGCTGCACCTTCTGCTCGATCACCGAGCACGAAGGCCGGATCATCCAGAACCGTTCCGAAGAGTCGATCATTCGCGAAATCGAAGAGATCCGCGACAAGGTGCCAGGCTTCACCGGCGTCATTTCCGACCTCGGCGGGCCGACTGCGAATATGTACCGCATCGCCTGCAAAACGCCGGAAATCGAATCCGCGTGCCGCAAGCCGTCCTGCGTGTTCCCGGGCATCTGCCCGAACCTGAACACCGACCACTCGTCGCTGATTCAGCTGTACCGCAGCGCCCGCGCATTGCCGGGTGTGAAGAAAATCCTGATTGCCTCCGGCCTGCGTTACGACCTCGCGGTCGAGTCGCCGGAGTACGTCAAAGAGCTGGTGACCCACCACGTCGGCGGTTACCTGAAGATCGCCCCGGAACACACCGAGGAAGGTCCGCTCAACCAGATGATGAAACCGGGCATTGGCAGCTATGACAAGTTCAAGCGCATGTTCGAGAAGTACACCAAGGAAGCAGGCAAAGAGCAGTACCTGATTCCGTACTTCATCGCCGCGCACCCGGGCACCACCGACGAAGACATGATGAACCTGGCCCTGTGGCTCAAGGGCAATGGCTTCCGCGCCGACCAGGTGCAGGCGTTCTACCCGTCGCCGATGGCCACCGCCACCGCCATGTACCACTCGGGCAAGAACCCGCTGCGCAAGGTCACTTACAAGAGTGACGGCGTGACCATCGTCAAGAGCGAAGAGCAGCGTCGTCTGCACAAGGCGTTCCTGCGTTATCACGACCCTAAAGGCTGGCCGATGCTGCGTGAAGCGCTGCAGCGCATGGGTCGCGCTGATTTGATCGGGCCGGGCAAGGATCAACTGATTCCGCTGCATCAGCCGTCCACCGACAGCTACCAGAGCGCCCGTCGCAAGAACTCGACGCCGGCTGGCAGCCATAAAGTGGCGAAAGAAGGCAAAGAGAAAACCACCAAGATCCTCACCCAGCACACCGGTCTGCCACCGCGTGCCAGTGATGGTGGTAATCCATGGGACAAGCGTGAACAGGCCAAGGCTGCGGCGTTCGCCCGCAACCAGCAGGCTGCCAAGGAGCGCAAGGACGCGGCCAAGGGCAAAGGGCCGAAGCCGGCTCGCAAGCCGGTCGTCCCACGCTAAAACAGAACGCCAACCTTCGGGTTGGCGTTCTGCATTTCAGGTCTCCCGACATGTGGTGGCGCGGCCGACCCCTTCGCGAGCAGGCTCGCTCCCACAGGTGACCGCATTCCAAATGTGGGAGCGAGCCTGCTCGCGAAAGCGCCCGATCAAACACTGCATGAACCAATGTCGCCACATTTAGGCGCAACTTTGCCAAAGCATTTCCCCGCATCGCCCGATTTTGGTGCTGTACTGCCTTGAGCATTCCGGGAAAGCGCCCAAGCCTGTGCATGGCATAACTCTTGCGCGCTTTCGAATACGCTTAAGGCTCGCAGGAGGCACGCCGTGTCGATTCATGTCGCATTGCATCACGTCACGCATTACCGCTACGACCGCGCTGTCGAACTCGGCCCGCAGATCGTTCGCCTGCGCCCGGCCGCCCACAGCCGCACGCGGATTCTGTCCTATGCGCTGAAAGTCTCGCCCGAGCAGCACTTCATCAACTGGCAGCAAGACCCGCAGGGCAACTACCTCGCGCGGCTGGTTTTCCCCGAGAAAACCGATGAACTGCGCATCGAAGTCGATCTGCTGGCCGAGATGGCGGTGTTCAATCCGTTCGACTTCTTCCTCGAGCCTTACGCCGAGAAAATCCCCTTCGCCTACGCCGCCGATGAGCGCAAAGAGCTGGCGCCGTACCTCGAAACATTGCCGCTGACGCCGAAGTTCCAGGCCTATCTGGACGGCATCGACCGCACGCCGCTGCCGGCCGTGGACTTTCTGGTGGCACTCAATCAGCGCCTGAGCGAAGACATTGGTTACCTGATCCGCATGGAACCGGGCGTGCAAACCCCGGAACACACCCTCGAACACGCCTCCGGTTCCTGCCGCGACTCGGCGTGGCTGCTGGTGCAACTGCTGCGCAATCTGGGGCTGGCGGCACGGTTTGTCTCTGGTTACCTGATTCAACTGACCGCGGATGTGAAAAGCCTCGACGGCCCCTCCGGTACTGAAGTGGACTTCACCGACCTGCACGCCTGGTGCGAAGTGTATTTGCCGGGTGCCGGCTGGATCGGCCTCGACGCCACTTCCGGGCTGTTCGCCGGTGAAGGGCATATTCCCTTGGCCTGTAGTCCTGATCCGTCTTCGGCGGCACCGATCAGCGGGATGGTCGAACCTTGCGAGACACAGTTCAGCCACGAAATGTCGGTGGAGCGAATCTGGGAAGCGCCGCGGGTCACCAAGCCGTACACCGATGAGCAATGGCTGGCGATTCAGGCACTGGGGCGGCAGATCGACGCCGACCTGCTTGAGGGCGATGTACGCCTGACCATGGGCGGTGAGCCGACCTTCGTCTCCATCGACGACCCGGATGGCGCCGAGTGGAACACCGCGGCCCTGGGCGAGGACAAGCGCCGGCTCTCCGCCGAGCTGTTCCAGCGCATGCGCAAGCATTACGCCCCGAAGGGGCTGGTGCATTTCGGCCAGGGCAAGTGGTATCCGGGCGAGCAATTGCCGCGCTGGTCGCTCAATTGTTATTGGCGCCGCGACGGCGTGCCGATCTGGCGAAACGACGCGCTGATCGCCGACGAGCAGCAGGATTACGGCGCCAATGGCGAACTCGCCGGGCGCTTTCTGGCCAGTGTCGCCGAACGGCTGAAGTTGCCTGCGCGCTTTGTGTTTCCGGCCTACGAGGACAATTTCTATTACCTCTGGCGCGAGGGCTCGTTGCCGAGCAACGTCAGCGCTGAGGATTCCCGTCTGGAGGAGCCGTTGGAGCGCGCACGACTGCGCAAAGTCTTCAGTCAGGGGCTCGATAAGGTAATCGGTCAGGTGCTGCCGCTGGCGCGTACTGCCAAGGGCGATCAATGGCAGAGCGGGCGCTGGTATCTGCGTGACGAGCATTGTCGGTTGGTGCCGGGGGATTCGCCGCTGGGTTACCGCTTGCCGCTCGGTTCGCAGCCGTGGGTGAAAGCGGCCGAATATCCGTTTGTTCATCCACAGGACCCGAATCAGGACTTCCCGGAGCTACCGGATACCGCGCAACTCAACAGTCACGGCGATCCGGCCAACGCTGACGAGCGCCTGCCGAAAATCGACGAATCCGCCGATTGGCTGACGCGCACCGCGTTTTGCGCCGAGGCCCGCGAAGGGCGCTTGTACCTGTTCATGCCGCCGCTGGAACGGGTCGAGGATTATCTGGAGCTGGTGGCGGCGATCGAGGCCACCGCCGAAGAGCTGCATTGCCCGGTGTTGCTGGAAGGTTACGAGCCGCCGAGTGACCCGCGTCTGAGCAATTTCCGCATCACCCCGGATCCTGGCGTGATCGAGGTGAACGTGCAGCCGTCTGCAAGCTGGGACGAGTTGGTCGAACGCACCGAGTTTCTCTATGAAGAGGCACGCCAGACTCGCCTGACCACCGAGAAATTCATGATCGACGGCCGCCACACCGGCACGGGCGGCGGCAACCATTTCGTCCTCGGTGGCGCAACGCCGGCGGACTCACCGTTCCTGCGCCGACCGGATCTGCTGCGCAGCCTGATCAGTTACTGGCACAACCACCCGTCGTTGTCGTATCTGTTTTCCGGGTTGTTCATCGGCCCGACCTCTCAGGCACCCCGGGTCGACGAGGCGCGCAACGATGCGTTGTATGAGCTGGAAATTGCCTTTGCACAGATGCCTGAACCGGGCGAGGAGTGCGCGCCGTGGCTGGTGGATCGACTGCTGCGCAACTTGCTGATCGACGTCACCGGCAACACTCATCGCGCCGAGTTCTGCATCGACAAACTGTATTCGCCGGATGGCGCTACCGGTCGCCTCGGGCTGCTGGAACTGCGCGCCTTTGAAATGCCGCCGCACGCGCGCATGAGCCTGGCTCAGCAATTGTTGCTGCGGGCGCTGGTTGCCCGTTTCTGGCGCGAGCCGTATGCGCCGCCGAAACTGGCGCGCTGGGGCACCGAGTTGCACGATCGGTTCATGTTGCCGCACTTTATCGAACAGGATTTCGCCGACGTCATCGTTGAGCTAAACAGCGCCGGTTATCCGTTGCGCGCCGAGTGGTTTGCAGCACATCTGGAGTTTCGCTTTCCCAAGGTCGGCGATTACGCGGTGAACGGCATCGAGCTTGAGCTACGGCAGTCGCTCGAGCCATGGCATGTGCTGGGCGAGGAGGGCGCGGTGGGTGGCACGGTGCGTTACGTTGATTCGTCGCTGGAGCGTTTGCAGGTCAAACTCAAGGGTTTGCCGCCGCAGCGTTATCTGCTGACCTGCAACGGCATCCCCGTGCCGCTGCATCCGACCGGGCGGGTCGGTGAGTTCGTTGCTGGCGTGCGTTACCGCGCCTGGCAACCGGCCAACTGTCTGCAACCGACGATCCCGGTGCACGCGCCGCTGGTGTTCGACCTGCTCGACACCTGGATGGCGCGTTCGCTGGGCGGTTGTCAGTACCACGTCGCGCATCCCGGTGGCCGTAACTACGAGACGTTGCCGGTCAATGCCAATGAAGCGGAGAGCCGGCGCATGGCGCGTTTCTTCCGCATCGGCCACACGCCAGGGAAACTTCCGATACCGAACCTGACATTGTCTGACGAGCTACCGATGACTCTCGATTTACGACGCTTTTAAGTCCTACGCGACGCCCGGATTTTTCGTCTATCCGGGCGTCATGTGCCTGCGTTAGTCTGACCGTTCCCTGCTGTCTGCCGAGCTTTCCATGCCTGACCTGCTAGACCGCTACCCGCTGACGGCGGGCACTTATCACGAACTGCTGGATGACAGTGGTGCGGTGCGTCCGCACTGGCAGCGGCTGTTCGACCAGTTGCAGCGCAACACCCCCGCGCAACTGCTGCAGCGTCAGGCTTTGCTGGCCCGGCAGATTCAGGAAAACGGTGTCACCTACAACGTCTACGCCGATCCCAAGGGTGCAGATCGCCCGTGGGAACTGGATCTGCTGCCGCACGTGATCGCAGCGGACGAGTGGCAGCAATTGTCAGCGGGTATTGCTCAGCGAGCGCGATTGCTCAATGCCGTGCTGGCCGACTTGTACGGCCCGCAACGGTTGATCAGCGAAGGTCTGTTGCCGGCGGAACTGGTATTCGGGCACAACAATTTTCTCTGGCCGTGTCAGGGGATTCTTCCGCCGGACGATGCCTTTCTGCATCTGTACGCCGTGGATCTGGCGCGCACGCCGGACGGGCGCTGGTGGGTGACGGCGGATAGAACTCAGGCGCCATCCGGGGCCGGTTATGCACTGGAAAACCGCACCATCGTGTCGCGCGCCTTCCCCGAGTTGTACCGGGATCTGAAGGTGCAACATCTGGCCGGTTTCTTCCGTACGCTGCAGGAAACCCTGGCCCGTCAGGCGCCCAGCGATGACGACGCGCCACTGGTGGTGTTGCTGACGCCGGGGCGCTTCAACGAAAGCTATTTCGAACATTTGTATCTCGCCCGACAGCTCGGTTATCCGCTGGTGGAGGGCGGCGACCTCACCGTGCGTGATGCCACGGTCTACCTGAAAACCCTCAGTGGCCTGCGCCGGGTGCACGCGATCATGCGACGGCTCGACGACGACTTCTGCGATCCCTTGGAGCTGCGCACGGATTCCGCGCTGGGTGTGCCCGGTTTGCTGGAAGCGGTGCGACAGGGGCGGGTGTTGGTCGCCAATGCGCTCGGCAGCGGTGTGCTGGAGTCTCCGGGTTTGTTGGGTTTTTTGCCGAAGATCAACCAATTCCTCTTCGGCGAAGAACTGATCCTGCCGTCCATCGCTACGTGGTGGTGCGGTGAGGCACCGGTGTTGGCCCAAGCCCTGGAAAAGCTGCCGGAACTGTTGATCAAACCGGCATTCCCCTCGCAAAGCTTCACGCCGGTATTTGGCCGTGATCTGAGTGAAAAACAGCGTCAATCCCTCGCCGAGCGCATGCAGGCACGGCCTTATGCCTATGTTGCGCAAGAGCTGGCCCAACTGTCCCAAGCGCCGATCTGGCAAGCCGAGGATGGTCAACTGCAACCCCGGGCCATCGGCATGCGTATGTACGCGGTGGCCAGTCATGACGGCTATCGTGTGCTGCCCGGTGGTCTGACCCGGGTGGCCGCCGAAGCCGATGCCGAAGTGGTCTCGATGCAGCGCGGCGGCGCGAGCAAGGACACGTGGGTGTTGGGCGACCGGCCGCCGAGCGGCGAACAATGGAAGGCGCAACGCAACGTCGGTGTACACGATCTTGTGCGGCGCGACCCTTACCTGCCTTCGCGGGTGGTGGAAAACCTGTTCTGGTTCGGCCGTTACTGCGAGCGTTGTGATGACAGCGCGCGTCTGCTGCGAATCATGCTGACGCGCTATGTGGACGGTGATGATCCACAAGCGCTGCTGGCGGCTGTCGATCTCGGCGAGCGGCTGGCGCTGTTGCCGGACGAGGGTGAGCTGCCGGAGCGCCTGTTGGCAGCGCTGCTCGGCGAAGACTGGTCGTTCAGCCTGCGGGCCAACCTGCAACGCTTGCAGTGGGCGGCTTCGCAGGTGCGCGGCAAGCTCTCCCGGGAGAACTGGCAGGCGTTGGTGGAGTTGCAACGTGAAGCGACGGAACTGGACACCGACGAGCCGGATTTCGGCGAGTTGCTGGATTTTCTCAATCGTCTGGTGATGTCGCTCGCTGCGCTGTCCGGGTTTGCACTGGACGACATGACCCGCGACGAAGGCTGGCGTTTCCTGATGATTGGCCGGCGCATTGAGCGTCTGCAATTTCTCAGCAGCAGCCTGGCGGCGTTTCTGCGCGGCGCGGGGGCGTTCGATCAAGCCGGACTTGAGTGGTTGCTGGAGCTGGGCAACAGCAGCATCACTTACCGCTCACGCTATCTGGCGGTGGCGCAGTTGATTCCGGTACTCGACCTGTTACTGCTCGATGAGCAAAACCCCCACGCCGTGTTGTTCCAGTTGAAACTGGTCACCCGCACGCTGAAACGTTTGAATGACGATTTCGGTGTGCCAAGGGAGGCTGGGTTGCCGCAACTGGTCGAGCGTCTGGCGCGGTTTGATCTGGGGTGTCTGGAGAACCCGTTGTTCGGCGAGTCCAGCGTGCGCGCGGCGCTCGATGGTTTGGCGGATTTGCTGCAAGAGATCGCCGATGCCAGCGGGCAGGTATCCGATCGCCTGGCCCTGCGCCATTTTGCCCATGTCGATGATGTCAGCCAGCGTACGGTGTCCGTCTGATGAACGCGCATTACCAGATCTTCCACGACACCTGTTATCACTACGACAGCCCGGTTTCCCTGGCGCAGCAATTGGCGCACCTGTGGCCGCGTGAATGCAGTTGGCAGCGCTGCACCGAGCAGCAGTTGCTGATCAGTCCGGAACCAACGGCGCGCCGTGATGAGCTGGATGTGTTCGGCAATCCGCTGACCCGACTGGCCTTCGAGCGACCGCATGATGAATTGCAGGTCAACGCGCGGCTGACCGTTGAGGTGCTGGCGCGACCGGCGCTGGATTTCAACCAGTCCCCGGCGTGGGAGCTGACGCGCAATGCGTTGACGTATAGCAGTCAGCCGTTGTCTGCCGAATTGCTTGAAGCTTGCCGCTATCGATTCCAGTCACCGTACGTGCACTTGAAGCGCAGCTTCGTCGAGTTTTCGCAAAGCTGTTTCCCTCCCGGTCGTCCTTTGCTACTGGGTGTGCAGGCCTTGATGCAGAAGATTTTCAGTGAATTCACCTTTGATGCCGAGGCAACCCAGGTGGCGACGCCGCTGGTGGAAGTGCTGGAACGTCGGCGTGGGGTTTGTCAGGACTTCGCCCACTTGATGCTGGCCTGCGTGCGCTCTCGAGGGCTGGCGGCACGTTACATCAGTGGTTATCTGCTGACCCAGCCACCACCGGGGCAGCCACGGCTGATCGGCGCCGATGCGTCGCATGCCTGGGTTTCGGTGTTTTGTCCGGTGCTGGGCTGGGTGGATTTTGATCCGACCAACAATGTGCAGCCGGCGCTGGAACACATCACGTTGGCGTGGGGCAGGGATTTTTCCGATGTGTCGCCGTTGCGGGGGGTGATTCTGGGGGGCGGCAGTCATGATCCTGAAGTCAGGGTCACGGTGATGCCTTTGGAATAAGCACAATCGTATGGGGAGCTTTGTGGCGAGGGGATTTATCCCCGATCGGCTGCGAAGCAGTCGCTCAGTCCAGACAACTCATTCGGGTTGGCCGGACGCAGGGGCCGCTTCGCGACCCATCGGGGATAAATCCCCTCGCCACAGATCGCTCCCTCAGGGAGCGAACCAACAATCAGCTCAGGCGTCAGGCGCCTGATCTTTCGGTGCATCTACATCGGTATCAACATCGTTGTCAGTCGCCACTTCACCATCAGGGTTCAGTGCCGCGTCTTCAGCTGATTGTTTCTTGCGCTGAAGCTTTTCCTCTTTCTTCTTTTCCTTTTCCAGGTCTCGTTGACGTTTGGCGAAGGAGTAATTGGGTTTGGCCATGGGCGATCCTCTTGGGTCGAAGGTGAGGTTGAGCGGCGCGTATTCTGCCCTGTATCGGTGCCCGGCGGTTAGCCGGGTTTTTGGTCGACCCACTTGGGCGTGACGGTCGGCTTCCAGTTATCGAGGGACTCGAGCAGTGTTTGCGGCGATTCGCTCACTTGCAGCATGTCACGGTGTGGCGCGCGAACGAAGCCTTCGCCGACGATATGGTCAAGAAAAGCGGTGAGTTTGCTGTAGAAACCGTTCACTTCCATCAGACCCAGCGGTTTGCCGTGGTAGCCGAGTTGGCCCCAGGTCCAGACTTCGAACAACTCTTCCAGCGTGCCAAGGCCGCCGGGCAGCGCAATAAACGCATCGCTGAGTTCAGCCATCCGCGCCTTGCGCGCGTGCATGCCATCGACCACTTCCAGACGTGTCAGGCTCTTGTGACCGATTTCCTTGTCCATCAGGCTTTGCGGGATGATGCCGATCACCTCACCACCGGCAGCCAGCGCGGCATCGGCGACGATACCCATCAAACCGACGGCGCCACCGCCGTAGACCAGGGTCAACTTGCGCTCGGCCATTGCCCGGCCAAGGGCGACGGCGGCTTCGGTGTAAGCCGGGTCGGTGCCGGCGTTGGCACCGCAGAATACACAAACGGATTTCAAAGACATGCCTTCCTCCTGGGTCAATCCGTCACAGGGTAATGGCTGGCAGGCCTCGATCCAAGGTCTAAACTTCGGGTTCCGGTGATTCAAAGGTACCGCTGGCGCCACAGGCGTAGGCGGCGAGCAAACTGCACAACAGACCGTTAAAGAACATGACAGGCACTCCGTCTCAAGGGATGGGCCGATCATAGGGCGGGCCAGATGGTTTGGCCGTTAGATTGTGTCGATGAGTGTCATAGCCTGAAAGTTGTATACAATTTTTGACGCAAGTCATAGGAACTTGCGAAGATTTCAGGCAGTCTTCCAACCATTCGTGATTTTGTTAACCCTGCCTTGGAGATTCACCATGTTTTCCAAAGTTGTTGCGGTATCCCTGCTGGCGCTGGCCAGCAGCCAATTGATGGCTGCCGAGTGCAAAACCACCGTTGACTCCACCGATCAGATGTCCTTCAACACCAAGGAAATCGTGATCGACAAGAGCTGCAAGACCTTCACCGTCGAGTTGACCCACTCCGGCAGCCTGCCGAAGAATGTCATGGGCCATAACCTGGTGATCAGTAAAGAAGCTGACATGCAGCCGATCGCTACCGATGGCCTGGCTGCCGGCATCGACAAGAACTACCTGAAGGACGGTGACGCACGCGTCATCGCCCACACCAAAATCATCGGCGCCAAGGAAACCGATTCGGTGACCTTCGACGTGTCCAAGCTTAATGCCAGCGAAAAATACGGCTTCTTCTGCTCGTTTCCTGGCCACATCTCGATGATGAAAGGCACTGTGACCCTGAAGTAATTTATTCAGGCACAAAAAAAGCGTCCTGCTCGGGACGCTTTTTTCGTTTCTGAAGGTGGCGCGGTATGGTTTACGGTGCAAACGGCATCACTCGTTTGTGATGGGTTTTGTTGTACGTATCAACAATGATCTTGAACGCTTCCTCTCGCAGTGGCTCACCGTGCAGGAAGGCGTCGATCTCTGTATAGGTCACGCCGTGCGACGCTTCGTCCGGTTTACCCGGCGACAGGTCTTCCAGATCCGCAGTCGGAATCTTTTCCACCAACGACTCAGGCGCCCCAAAACTGCGGGCAATCGCCCTCACCTGATTTTTCACCAGACCGCTGAGCGGGGCGAGGTCGCAGGCGCCGTCGCCGAACTTGGTGAAAAAACCCATCACCGCTTCCGCTGCATGGTCGGTGCCGATCACCAGACCGCCCGCCGCGCCAGCAATCGTGTATTGCGCAACCATGCGCATCCGCGCCTTGGTGTTGCCCAGCACGAAATCAACTGACACCGCGTGCTTGCCTTCGAACGCCGCCACTTCACTGGCCAGGGCCTTCACCGCCGGACCGATGTTGACGGTGTGGCGTTCGTCCGGGGCGATGAAATCCACCGAGGCCTGGGCGTCGTGTTCGTCGAACTGGGTTTCATACGGCAGGCGCACGGCGATGAACTTGTAGCTCTGGTCGCCCGTTTGATCGCGCAGTTCACGCATCGCGCGCTGGGCCAGCAGGCCGGCGGTCAGCGAGTCGACGCCGCCGCTGATGCCTAGCACCAGCGTCTTGAGCCCGGAATTGACCAGGCAGTCCTGAATGAAGGTAATGCGCCTGGCGACTTCGGCTTGCAGGGCCTTGTAGTCAGCGAACGGCGGTTGCACCTTGAGCTGTTCAGCAATCTCACGCTGTACGGCTTGCATGAATTCACTCCTTGCTAGATAGACTGGAATCGGCAGGAACCTGGAAAACGTGTCGCAAATAGGCAACAAAATTGGGGTCTTTGCAGTGGGTCTTGCCTGGCTCGTCGGAGATCTTCGCCACCGGTTGGCCGTTGCAGGCGGTCATTTTAAGCACGATGCTCATCGGTTCGACACCCGGAATGTCACAGGTGAGGTTGGTGCCGATGCCAAAGCTCACGTTGATTCGCCCGTGCAGCGCGCGGAATATTTCCAGCGACTTGGGCAGGGTCAGACTGTCGGAGAACACCAGGGTCTTGCTCATCGGGTCGATGCCGAGCTTGTGATAGTGGGCGATGCATTTTTCGCCCCAGGTCACAGGATCCCCGGAATCGTGGCGCAGACCATCGAACAGCTTGGCGAAAAACAGATCAAAATCGCCGAGGAAGGCATCCGTGGTGATGCAGTCGGTGAGGGCGATCCCCAGCAAGCCACGGTATTCGCGCACCCAGCAGTCGAGCGCGGCGATCTGGCTGTCGATCAGGCGTGGGCCGAGTTGTTGGTGCGCCATGATCCATTCGTGGGCCATGGTGCCCAGCGGTTTCATATCCAGTTCGCGCGACAGGTGCACATTGCTGGTGCCGACGAATCGACCCGGGAAGTCGTGCTTGAGCACGTTGACCACTTCTTCCTGCACGCGGTAGGAAAACCTGCGACGGGTGCCGAAATCGGCGACCTGCAACTGCGACAGTTCGTCGGCGGAAGCGTTGGCGGTCAACCAGTCGAACTTGCGGTAAAGCTGCTCACGCGCCTGCTCAAGCACGGTTTCGCGGTAGCGGTAACGGTTGCGAACTTCGCTGACGATGGCCAGCAGCGGCACTTCGTAGAGGATCACATGGAGCCACGGCCCGCGCAGGCGGATGAACAGTTCGCCGTTCTCGATGCCGGTGTGCAGGTAGCGCAGGTTGAAACGGAACAGACCGAGGAAACGCAGGAAGTCCGGTTTCAGAAAGCTGATGCGCTCGAGAAAACTCAGTTGATCGGCACTCAGGCTCAACTCGGCAAGGCGCTCGATCTGATAGCGGATCTCGGCCAGATACGGGCGCAAGTCTTCGCTGTTACGGCAACGGAACTCCCATTCGACTTCGACGTTGGGATAGTTGTGCAGCACCGCCTGCATCATCGTCAGTTTGTAAAAGTCGGTGTCGAGCAGGTTCTGCACGATGCGATCGGCAAACACACTCTCGCTCATAACGGGGTCTCCAGGTGCGCCGCGCCGTTGCGCGGTCTCAATCAGTGGTGCTAGTGGCGCATATCAGCAGTGGGGATTGCCAGCGATTTCTATTCTGAGTGAGGTCAATTGTGGCGAGGTTTCAGCCTGGATTGTCGATCTGTTCGAGCATCCACTTCACAAAATCTCGGACCTTGGGCACTTCCGCCGAATGTTCCGGGTACGCCAGGTAATAGGAGTCGGTGCTGGGCATTGCATGCTGCCAGGGAATGACTAGTTTGCCGTCGGCCAATTCCTCTTCCACCAGAAACCTCGGCAACAGCGCCACGCCGCAGCCGACTTGTGCGGCGCGGATGCACATGTAAAAGGTTTCGAAACGCGGCCCGTGATAGCTGTGCTCTGTCTGGTAGCCCTGACTGTCGAACCAGTCGTGCCAGGCCTGTGGGCGCGAGGCATTCTGCAGCAACACCAGATCGGTGAGTTGCGTCGGATCCGTGAACGGCGTTTCAGGCAGGCTGCCCGGCGCGCACACCGGCACCAGCTCTTCGCCGAACAGCTTCAGGCATTCGGTACCGGGGCGCGAACCCTGACCGTAATAGAACGCCAAATCACTGCGACCCTGCAGCAAATCATCCGCTTCTTGCTCGTTGCATAAATCCAGATGGATCGATGGATGGCGCAAGCGCCAGCCTTTCAGGCGTGGCACCAGCCAGCGGGCGCCGAAAGTTGAGGGGGTAGAAACACGCAGGACTTCGGTCTCACCGCCGTAGGAACGCAGGTAATGCGTCGACATCTCAACCTGGGTAAGGATTTTTCTGACCTCCACCAAGTACAAATCCCCGGCCGGGGTCATCTGCAAGCGGCGGCGTACCCGACGGAACAACAAGTGCTGCAACAATTCCTCAAGCTGCGCGACCTGTTTGCTGACCGCACTCTGGGTCAGGTTCAGTTCCTCGGCGGCCCGGGTAAAACTCAGGTGCCGGGTCACGGCCTCGAAGCACTGCAGCGCGGTGATCGATGGCAAGTGGCGTTTGTTCAGCATGGCGGATCCTTTTCTTGTCTTTCTATGCGCAGCATGAATAAACGGAATGATATCTCGCGTAAAGGTCGTTTGTTGCCTTGCCGTACTGACGCTACAACTAAAGGCCTGCCCGGTCGTGAAATGGCGACCGCACACATTCAGTTTTTTGCTTGAGGAGTGACCCATGGTTGCCGCATTGCTTGATCGTCTTGGTGTGAACCCGGCCCTTTATCAGAACGGCAAAGTGCCGGTGCATTCGCCGATCGACGGCAGCCGCATCGCCGCCGTGAACTGGGAAGGCCCGGCCGAAGTCGAGCAGCACATCAGTCGCGCAGATCATGCGTTCGAGGCGTGGCGCAAGGTTCCGGCACCGCGTCGCGGTGAACTGGTGCGTCAATTCGGTGAAGTGCTGCGCGAGTACAAGGCTGATCTCGGCGAACTGGTTTCCTGGGAAGCGGGCAAGATTACTCAGGAAGGCCTGGGTGAAGTGCAGGAGATGATCGACATTTGCGACTTCGCCGTCGGCCTGTCCCGCCAGTTGTACGGTTTGACTATCGCTTCCGAGCGCCCGGGCCACCACATGCGTGAAACCTGGCACCCGCTGGGCGTGGTCGGCGTGATCAGTGCGTTCAACTTCCCGGTCGCGGTGTGGGCGTGGAACACCACGCTGGCGCTGGTCTGCGGCAACCCGGTGGTGTGGAAACCGTCGGAGAAAACCCCGCTGACGGCGCTGGCCTGTCAGGCGCTGTTTGACCGCGTGGTGAAGAATTTCACCGATGCGCCGGCCAGTCTCTGCCAAGTGATTATCGGTGGCCGTGACGCGGGCGAAGCGTTGGTCGATGACCCACGTGTCGCGCTGATCAGCGCCACCGGCAGCACCCGTATGGGCCGAGAAGTGGCGCCGAAAGTCGCCGCGCGATTTGCCCGCAGCATCCTTGAACTGGGCGGCAACAACGCGATGATCCTCGGCCCAAGCGCCGATCTGGACATGGCCGTGCGCGCGATTCTGTTCAGCGCTGTCGGCACCGCCGGCCAGCGTTGCACCACGCTGCGTCGCCTGATCGCCCATGAATCGGTGAAAGAAGAAATCGTCACCCGCCTCAAAGCCGCGTACGCGAAAGTGCGCATCGGCCATCCGCTGGAAGGCAATCTGGTCGGCCCGCTGATCGACAAACACAGCTTCGAAAACATGCAAGATGCCCTGGAACAGGCGCTGAGCGAGGGCGGCCGGGTGTTTGGCGGCAAGCGTCAATTGCAAGATCAATTCCCCAACGCTTACTACGTCTCGCCGGCGATTGTTGAAATGCCAGAGCAGAGCGACGTGGTTTGCAGCGAAACCTTCGCACCGATTCTGTATGTGGTCGGCTACAGCGACTTCCAGGAAGCGCTGCGCCTGAACAACGCAGTGCCGCAAGGTCTGTCGTCGTGCATCTTCACCACTGACGTGCGCGAGGCCGAGCAGTTCATGTCGGCGGTCGGCAGTGACTGCGGCATCGCCAACGTCAACATCGGCCCGAGCGGTGCGGAAATCGGTGGTGCGTTTGGTGGCGAGAAGGAGACGGGCGGCGGTCGTGAGTCGGGCTCGGATGCATGGCGCGCGTACATGCGTCGACAGACCAATACCGTGAACTATTCGCTGGAATTGCCGCTGGCGCAGGGCATTACCTTCGACTGATGTCGGGGCGACCCCCCCATACCCTGTGGGAGCGAGCCTGCTCGCGAAGGCGGTGAGTTAGTCGACATCAATGTTGTCTTATATGCCGCTTTCGCGAGCAGGCTCGCTCCCACAATGTGAACAATGTGTTTGGCAGGTTTCTGTTGGAGTCTGGCAATGCCGTTACGCGAAGAATGTCTGTGGGAAAAACTCACGCCGCAAAGGCCCGATAACACGGCGCTCAAGGGTGAAGTCAAAGTCGATGTGTGCGTGATTGGCGCCGGGTTTACCGGCTTGTCGGCGGCGCTGCATCTGTTGGAAAAAGGCAAAAGCGTCTGCGTGCTGGAAGCCCATCGCGCCGGCCACGGCGGTTCCGGGCGTAACGTCGGGCTGGTCAACGCCGGCATGTGGATTCCGCCGGACGAGATTGAAGCCGGATTCGGCCTGGCGGTCGGCAGCCAGCTCAACCGCATGCTCGGTGCGGCACCGGCGCTGGTGTTCAGCCTTGTGGATAAGTACAACATCGATTGCCAGTTACGCCGCGAAGGCACTCTGCACATGGCGCACAACGCCAAGGGCGAGGCCGATCTGCGCAGTCGTGAGCAGCAATGGAAACGCCGTGGTGCGCCGGTCGAATTGCTGACCGGCAAGGCATGCGAGCAAGCCACCGGCACGCAAAAGATTGCTGCTGCATTGCTCGATCGACGCGCCGGGACGCTCAATCCGATGGCTTATGTCACCGGGCTCGCCAATGCCGTGATTGGTCTGGGCGGGCAGATGTTTGATCATTCCCCGGTCACCCGTCTCGAACGCGTGGGTCAAAAATGGTCGGTGCAGACCGAGCAGGGTTCAGTGTTGGCCGAGCAGGTTGTCATCGCCTCCAACGCCTACACCGAAGGTGACTGGACCGAACTCAAACGCAACTTTTTCCCCGGTTACTACTACCAGGTCGCTTCGGTGCCGCTGACTGAAGATGCCGCCCAGGAAATCCTCCCGGGCGGGCAGGGCTCATGGGACACCCGTCAGGTATTGAGCAGCATCCGCCGCGACAAAGAAGGGCGGCTATTGCTCGGCAGCCTCGGCAACGGCAATCAGAAGCCGACCTGGTTTCTCAAGGCTTGGGCCGACCGCGTGCAGCAGCATTACTTCCCCAATCTGAAACCCGTCGAGTGGGAATGCACCTGGACCGGGCGCATCGCTTTCACGCCCGATCACTTGATGCGGCTGTTCGAACCGGCACCGGGACTGGTGGCCGTTACCGGCTATAACGGCCGTGGCGTGACCACCGGCACCGTAGTCGGCAAGGCTTTCGCTGATTACCTGTGCAACGGAAACCCTCAAGCCCTGCCGATTCCTTTTGCACCGATGCAGCCCCTGGCGGGCGCAGGTTTGCGCAGTTGCCTTTATGAGGCTGGTTTCTCGCTGTATCACGCAGGCCAGTGCCTGCGCATCGTCATTTGAGTGTTGAAATATGTTGCTGGAAGCGGCGCTTTTCGACGTAACGACTAGCCTGTAATGGTGCGGGTTGTAGCAGTCCCGCACCAGCAGTGTGCAGTTCGGTGACGCGGGCTGTTACAGGCT
>NZ_JBIUWI010000009.1:30124-54941 GCF_044743385.1 Pseudomonas sp. NPDC087639
AAAATAAATGGTTTCACCTTCCGCGGTTTAGACGGTTGCACGCCCAATGAAAATGGGAACGAAACAGTCGAAATAACAAGAAAGCAGCGACTTTTTGAAGAATAAAAAACCGATGGCACGGCCCTTGCTCTGAGCATTCAGTGAAGTGAAGTCGCAGTGCCAACTAAAAAAAAACCTTGGAGCACCACCTCATGTCCCAGACGTTTTACAAGAAAGGCTTTCTGGCCCTCGCAGTGGCTACTGCGTTGGGTGTTTCTGCGTTTGCTCAAGCTGATGTGAAAATCGGTGTAGCGGGTCCAATGACGGGCGCCAACGCGGCATTTGGCGAGCAGTACATGAAGGGTGCACAGGCGGCGGCCGATGCGGTCAACGCGGCTGGCGGCGTCAACGGGGAAAAAATCGTACTGGTCAAGGGCGATGACGCCTGCGAACCGAAGCAGGCCGTGACGGTCGCCAAGGACCTCACCAACCAGAAAGTCGCCGGCGTGGTCGGTCACTTCTGCTCCTCTTCGACCATTCCAGCGTCGGAGATCTACGACGAAGCCGGCATCATCGCCATCACCCCGGGCTCCACCAACCCGCAAGTGACCGAGCGCGGGCTGAGCGCCATGTTCCGCATGTGCGGCCGTGACGACCAGCAAGGCATCGTCGCCGGCGACTACATCGTTGACGTGCTCAAGGGTAAAAAGGTTGTCGTACTGCACGACAAGGACACCTACGGCCAGGGTCTGGCTGATGCCACCAAGGCCCAACTGGTCAAGCGCGGCGTGACTCCGGTGCTGTACGAAGGCCTGACCCGTGGCGAAAAAGACTTCAGCACCATCGTTACCAAAATCCGTGGTGCCGGCGCCGATGTCGTGTACTTCGGCGGTCTGCACCCGGAAGCCGGTCCGCTGGTTCGCCAACTGCGTGAGCAAGGCCTGAAGGACGTCAAGTTCATGTCCGACGACGGCATTGTGACCGACGAACTGGTGACCACCGCTGGTGGCCCGCAATTCGTCGATGGCGTGCTGATGACCTTCGGCGCCGACCCACGCCTGCTGCCAGACAGCAAGACCGTGGTAGACGCCTTCCGCAAGGCCGGCACCGAACCTGAAGGCTACACCCTGTACGCCTACGCCTCGGTACAGACCCTGGCCGCCGCCTTCAATGGCGCCAAGTCCAACAAGGGCGAAGAAGCGGCTGCCTGGCTGAAGAAAAACCCGGTCAAGACCGTTATGGGCGAGAAGACCTGGGACTCCAAGGGCGACCTGAAAGTCTCCGACTACGTGGTTTACCAGTGGGACAAGGATGGCAAATATCACCAGCTGGAAAAACAGAAGTAAGGGCTGACGCGATCGCCTGAGCCCCACCAATCCAATGTGGGAGCGAGCCTGCTCGCGAAGACGGAATGACTGCCAACACATGTGTTGAATGATCGACCGCATTCGCGAGCAGGCTCGCTCCCACAGGAACGGTGTGGGACGGGCGGATCGCGCTCTGACATTACTCCGACGTAAATCTGTATTTTCCTTAGAAGAACCGCACACCTCAGGGTGTGCAGGTTCTCACTGCGTGAGATTGCGTTATGGATGGTATTTTCCTGCAGCAACTGGTCAACGGCCTGACCCTCGGGTCGGTCTATGGCCTGATCGCCCTCGGCGACCCAATGGTCAACGGCATCATCGGCATGATCAACTTCGCCCACGGCGAGGTTTACATGATTTCCGCTTACCTGGCGGCAATCAGTCTGGCTCTGCTGGCGTACTTCGGTATCGAATCCTTCCCGCTGCTGATGCTTGGCACGCTGATCTTCACCATCGTCGTCACGGCGGTGTATGGCTGGGTCATCGAGCGTGTTGCCTACAAACCCCTGCGTAACTCCACCCGACTCGCACCGCTGATCAGCGCCATCGGTATCTCGCTGATCCTGCAAAACTATGCACAGATTGCCCAAGGCGCGAAGCAACAAGGGGTTCCGACGTTGCTCACCGGTGCCTGGCGTGTCGAGATCGGCACTGGCTTCGTGCAACTGACCTACACCAAGGTGTTCATTCTGATCGCGGCGTTTGTGGGCATGGGCCTGCTGACCTACGTGATCAAGTACACCATGCTCGGCCGCATGTGCCGCGCCACTCAGCAAGACCGCAAGATGGCTTCGATACTGGGGATCAACACCGACCGGGTGATTTCCTACGTGTTCATCATCGGTGCGGCCATGGCGGCGCTGGCCGGTGTGCTGATCACCATGAACTACGGCACGTTCGACTTCTATGCCGGGTTCATTATCGGCATCAAGGCGTTCACCGCAGCGGTGCTTGGCGGGATCGGTTCATTGCCCGGCGCGATGCTCGGCGGGATCATTCTCGGGATCTCCGAGTCGCTGTTCTCCGGTCTGGTCAACTCCGACTACAAAGACGTGTTCAGCTTCTCGCTGCTCGTACTTGTTCTGGTCTTCCGGCCGCAGGGCCTGTTGGGCCGTCCTCTTGTGTCGAAGGTGTAAGCGATGTCTTCAACCACCCCAAAACCCATCGATATCAAAAAAAGTCTGGTTGAGGCGATTCTTGCCGGCCTTATTGCCTTGATCGTGTTCGGCCCGATTGTCGGCGTCGTGCTCGAAGGCTACAGCTTCAATCTTGAGCCGACCCGCGTGGCGTGGATTATCGGCATTGTCATGATCGGTCGCTTTGCCCTCAGCCTGTTTCTGCAAACGCCCAAGGGCCTGAAAATTCTCGACGGATTCGAGAGCACCGGTTCCGGTGTGCATGTGCTGCCGAGCGATCACAAATCCAGTCTGCGCTGGATCATCCCGCTGTTGATTGTGATTGCTGTGGCGGTGCCGTTTGTCTCCAATTCCTACCTGCTGGGCGTGGTCATCCTCGGCTTGATCTACGTGCTGCTGGGCCTGGGGCTGAACATCGTGGTCGGTCTGGCCGGTCTGCTTGACCTAGGCTACGTGGCGTTCTACGCCATCGGTGCTTACGGTCTGGCGCTCGGTTATCAGTACCTCGGCCTGGGCTTCTGGACGGTGCTGCCGTTGGCGGCGATCACCGCTGGTCTTGCCGGCTGCATCCTCGGTTTTCCGGTACTGAGGCTGCACGGTGACTACCTGGCGATCGTGACCCTGGGCTTTGGTGAAATCATTCGCCTGGTTCTCAACAACTGGCTGTCCCTGACCGGCGGCCCGAACGGCATGCCGGCGCCGCTGCCGACGTTCTTCGGTCTGGAGTTCGGCAAACGAGCGAAGGATGGCGGGGTGCCGTTTCACGAGTTCTTCGGCATCGCCTACAACCCGGACGTGAAGTACTACTTCATCTACGCAGTGTTGTTCCTCGTGGTATTGGCCGTGCTGTACATCAAGCATCGTCTGGTGAAGATGCCCGTGGGCCGTGCCTGGGAAGCGTTGCGTGAAGACGAGATCGCTTGCCGTTCGATGGGCCTGAACCACGTACTGGTCAAACTCTCGGCATTCACCATCGGTGCCTCGACTGCGGGCCTGGCCGGGGTGTTCTTCGCCACTTATCAAGGCTTCGTCAACCCGACCTCGTTCACCTTCTTCGAATCGGCGCTGATCCTCGCCATCGTCGTGCTCGGCGGCATGGGCTCGACCATCGGTGTGGTAATCGCAGCCTTCGTGCTGACCGTCGCCCCGGAACTGCTGCGTGGCTTCGCTGAATATCGCGTGCTGCTGTTCGGCATCCTGATGGTGTTGATGATGATCTGGCGACCACGCGGGCTGATTCGCATCAGCCGTACCGGGGTCAAACCACGCAAAGGTGCCATTCACTATGAGAGGACTGCGCCATGAGTGAAGTCGTACTCTCTGTTGAAAAACTGATGATGCATTTCGGCGGCATCAAGGCGTTGAGCGATGTCAGCCTGAAGGTCAAACGCAACTCGATCTTCGCCCTGATCGGCCCCAACGGTGCCGGCAAGACCACGGTGTTCAACTGCCTGACCGGCTTCTACAAGGCCTCCGGCGGCAAGATCGAACTCAACGTGCGCGGCCAGCAGACCAACGTTATCCAGTTGCTGGGCGAGTCGTTCAAACCGACCGATTTCGTTTCGCCGAAAAGCTTCCTCAGTCGCCTGTACTACAAGATGTTCGGCGGGACTCACTTGGTGAACCGTGCGGGTCTGGCCCGGACTTTCCAGAACATTCGTCTGTTCAAGGAAATGTCCGTGCTGGAAAACCTGCTGGTGGCCCAGCACATGTGGGTCAACCGCAACATGCTCGCCGGCATCCTCAACACCAAGGGCTACCGCAAGGCTGAAAGCGACGCGCTGGATTGCGCGTTCTACTGGCTGGAAGTGGTCGATCTGGTGGACTGCGCCAACCGTCTGGCCGGTGAACTCTCCTACGGCCAGCAACGCCGTCTGGAGATTGCCCGGGCCATGTGCACGCGGCCGCAGATCATCTGCCTCGACGAACCGGCCGCCGGCCTTAACCCTCCGGAAACCGAAGCGCTGAGCGCGATGATCCGGCTGCTGCGCGATGAGCATGATCTGACCGTGGTGCTGATCGAACACGACATGGGCATGGTAATGAGCATTTCCGACCACATCGTGGTGCTGGACCACGGCATCGTTATCGCCGAAGGGGGCCCTGAAGCCATCCGTAACGATCCGAAAGTGATCGCCGCCTACCTGGGCGCTGACGAAGAGGAGCTGGTATGAGCCAACCGATCCTCGAACTCAAAAACCTGGACGTGTTCTACGGCCCGATTCAGGCCCTCAAGGGTGTTTCGCTGGAGATCAACGAAGGCGAAACCGTCAGCCTGATCGGCTCCAACGGTGCCGGCAAGTCGACGTTGCTGATGTCGATCTTCGGCCAGCCACGGGCGGCGAGTGGGCAGATCCTTTATCAAGGCGTCGACATTACCCACAAGTCATCGCACTACATCGCGTCCAACGGCATCGCCCAGTCGCCGGAAGGCCGGCGGGTGTTCCCCGACATGACCGTCGAGGAAAACCTGCTGATGGGCACCATTCCGATTGGCGACAAGTACGCCAAAGAGGATATGCAGCGGATGTTCGCGCTGTTCCCGCGGCTGGAGGAGCGGCGTAACCAGCGGGCGATGACCATGTCCGGCGGCGAGCAGCAAATGCTCGCCATCGCCCGGGCGTTGATGAGCCGGCCGAAGCTGTTGCTGCTCGATGAGCCGAGCCTGGGTTTGGCGCCGATCGTGGTGAAGCAGATTTTCGCCACCCTGCGTGAACTGGCGAAAACCGGCATGACGATTTTTCTCGTCGAGCAGAACGCCAACCATGCGCTGAAGCTGTCGGATCGTGCGTATGTGATGGTCAACGGCGAGATTCGTTTGACCGGCACCGGGAAAGAGTTGTTGGTGAATGAAGAGGTGCGTAACGCCTATCTGGGCGGGCACTGAGTTATCCCCGGATACACACAGCCCCGGCGACGCGAGTCCCGGGGCTTTTTTATATCTCCAAAACACCGAAAAACCCTGTAGGAGCTGCCGAAGGCTGCGATCTTTTGACTTTGGAAAACAAGATCAAAAGATCGCAGCCTTCGGCAGCTCCTACCGTGAATCCATCTTCCATATCAAGTCGATTGTGAAATTGTGGAAAACAAATTCCCCAACCTGCCAAAGCGCGACATATAGACGCTGCAAATGGCTGTTTTTCCACAGTTTTGACTTGTCCCCGTTTGCTGTGGAGCTGGCTGTGAATAACGTGGGAGTAGCTGGCTGAAGGCCTTGCAGGCCGTGGCTTGCAGGCTTGTGGTTGTTTTTTGATCAGACGTTTTGGCGATAGCGTAAGGCGCCTTTGTCAACCTTTTTGTGGTCGCCCCGGAACAGACATTTCCCTATGCGCAGTCCTGTGGATAAGTCTGTGATTAAACTCTGGAAAGACCGCGCTAAGGGCCGTAATTACTGGCCCCGCGCAATCACCCCGGTAACTGCTCGGTCGTGCAAAATGCCATGTCCCGCACATCTGCCAGTTCAGGGTCAAGCAAAAAACTTTCTATTTCCCTCGCAAAGCCTTGTGTGGCGCGGCTTTGCGCGTTTCCACTTGCCCCCGGAAACTGTGGAAGGGGTTGTGGATAACGTGCGTGCACATGGCTACAAGCCACGTTGGTTAAGGCGTTGCTCGTGTTGGTTGTTTTTTGTACAGCTTAGAGGAGTTGCCCGTAAATGCGGGGCCGGGCATGCTGCGTGCTGATTTTCTATTCAAGGGCTGCTCCGGCAGCCGAAGCGAGGAGAACACGATGTCCAACACCCTGTTTATCACCGGCGCGACGTCCGGTTTTGGTGAAGCCTGTGCCCGTCGTTTTGCCGAGGCTGGCTGGAAACTGGTGCTGACCGGCCGTCGTGAAGAACGTCTCAATGCCCTGTGCGCCGAACTGTCGAAGCAGACCGAAGTGCATGGCCTGGTGCTCGATGTGCGTGATCGCAAGGCGATGGAGGAGGCGATTGCCAACCTGCCGCCGTCGTTCGCCAAGTTGCGCGGCCTGATCAACAACGCCGGGCTGGCACTGGGTGTGGACCCTGCGCCGAAATGCGATCTGGATGACTGGGACACCATGGTCGACACCAACGTCAAAGGCCTGATGTACGCGACCCGTTTGCTGTTGCCGCGCCTGATCGCCCATGGCCGTGGCGCCGGCATCATCAACCTCGGCTCCATTGCCGGTAACTACCCGTACCCGGGCAGCCACGTGTACGGCGCGACCAAGGCATTCGTTAAACAGTTCTCGCTGAACCTGCGCTGCGACTTGCAGGGCACTGGTGTGCGGGTCAGCAACATTGAGCCGGGTCTGTGCGAGAGCGAGTTCTCGCTGGTACGTTTCGCTGGCGACCAGGAACGCTACAACGCCACCTACGCCGGTGCCGAGCCGATCCAGCCGCAGGACATCGCCGAGACGATTTTCTGGGTGATGAATACGCCAGCGCACATCAACATCAACAGCCTTGAGTTGATGCCGGTGAGCCAGACCTGGGCGGGTTTTGCTATCGAGCGTAACAAGGCTTAAGACCCCAGTGAGCCCATTCACGAGCAAGCTCGCTTCCACATAAGATCGCGTTCGAATGTGGGAGCCAGCCTGCTGGCGAAGAGGCCAAATCGGCCAAAACATGGCGATAAGGTAAACTCCTCTCGTAACAACCCCACCGCACCCTGCGGTTTTCAAGGTTTTTCGAGGAGTTAAAGTGAGTAACCGAGGTGAGCAGTCGCTGCTCAAACAATCGACCATCCTGATGTTCGCCGTGGCGATCGCCGGGATCGTCACCGGTTTTGTATCTGGTTCCCAATCCATCCTGTTCGATGGTTTTTTCTCGCTGATTGCAACGTTCATCAAAGTCCTGATGCTGATCACCGCCAAGCTGATCGCCAAACAAAGCAATCACCGCTTCCAGTTCGGTTTCTGGCATCTGGAGCCAATGGTGCTGCTGATCGAAGGCAGTTTCCTGCTGTTGATCGCCATCTACGCGTTTCTCAACGGCGTGTTCGGCATCATCAACGGCGGTCGCGAGATCGAGTTGGGTCTGGTGATCATCTATGCGGCAGTGTTTACCGTTGTTGAATTCGCCTACTTCTTCTATGTGCGTCGGCGCAATCGCAAGCTCAAATCCAGCCTGATCCAGTTCGACAACATCAGTTGGCTGGTGGACGCGATGCTGTCGGTCGGTCTGTTGATCAGTTTCCTCTTGGCGCTGCTGCTCAAGTCCCAGGGCTATGGCGAGTGGGCGAAGTTTGTCGATCCGCTGATCCTGATCGTGCTGGCGCTGACCATGCTGACTCCGGCGTTCAAGATTCTTCGCCCGGCGTTGCGCGATGTGCTCGGGATTGCGCCGGATACCCTTGATGAACAGGTTCGGCAGGTGATGGAAGTGGCCAAGGCCGAGCATGGTTTCGACGATTACGTGTCCTACGTGCAGAAACACGGGCGGGCGCGGTTTATCGAGATTCATGTGGTGTTGCCGGCGGATTATGCGCTGAGCAGTGTCGGTCAGCTGGATGCATTGCGCGAGGGGATTTCGGCGAAGCTGGGCACGCCGGATGCGGCGCGCTGGTTGACCATCAGCTTTACCGGTGACAAGAAGTGGATTGCCTGAGGTAACCCGGCTCTCTACTGAGAACACAGTTTGTGGCGAGGGGATTTATCCCCGATGGGGCGCGAAGCGGCCCTGCAAAGAGCGGGGCCGCTGCGCAGCCCATCGGGGATAAATCCCCTCGCCACGATAAATCTCAATTGCCATGAGATCAGCGAAGATATTCAGCCAGGCCGCTGTAGCAAGTCGCCAAGTGATACGGCGTCGTCGACGGCATGTCCTTGCGGCTGATCTCACCCTGCTCATCGCGGCACTCATACCAGCCACCGGTATGCAGAAAACGCTGTTGCAGCGCCTGCAACTGATGCAGCACCACGGCTTCGCTGTCCGGGCGCAACGTTAGTGCGCGCAGGTATTCAGCTTGAGCCCAGATCCGTTGGGTCGAATCTCTCGGGCGTCCGTCCATCTCCAGATCAAGCATCGCCCGCACCGCGCCGGACGGCTGTACCACGCCGAACTGCTCGGTAAACGCGAAGGCCTTGTCCAGCGCCGTATGCAGTTTCGACCCGCGCAATAGTGGTGACGATTCCAGCAGGAAATACCACTCGAACTGATGCCCCGGCTCGTACCAGTTATCCACAGTCCCCAACGGTTTCTCCATCAACACGCCATGTTGCGGGTCGACGAAGCACTTGTGCATCGCTGTGCATAACTCGGTGAGGGCCTGTTGCGTTGCCGCGTCTTCGCGTACGGCAAGGGTGGCGAGGAAGGCTTCGGCCAGATGCATCAACGGATTTTGCAACGGGCCGGTTTCCAGCGTGTTCCAGTCTCGATTCAGGCAGGCCTCGTACAGGCCATCACCGGTGGCAAAGCGTCGGCCGATGACTTCCAGCGCGGCGTTCAGCGTCGATTCCACCAGCGGCTCGCGGGACTTTTCCCAGTAATGCGCGCAGGCAAACAGGATGAAAGCGTGGGTGTAGAGATCCTTGCGCTGATCCAGCGGTTTGCCCTGCGCATCGATGCTGTAGAACCAGCCGCCATGCTCGGCATCATGGAAATGCCGTTGCAGGGAGCGGAACAGCGCCGCCGCGCGGACTTCTGCGTTATCCACAACGTCGATCAGGCTGGAAAACAGATAGAGCTGCCGCGCGCAGGCCATCGCCCGATAGCGTTGTGGTGGCAATGATTGATGCGTGGCGTCCAGCGCCTCGTAAGGCAGCGCCATGTCGGCGTTCCAGCCCGGGCCTTGCCATAGCGGCACGATCACGTTCAAAAAGTGCTGTTGCACCTCACTGAACAGGGCGGTCAATTCAGGCAGGGATTTGGAGCGAGAAGCGTGGGGCATGGGCGGACGTCGTCACGGCTGGGGCGATTGCGCGACATGGTAGCAGAGAGACCGGTTAGAGAGAGGTTGTGTCTGTCAGTCCGCCTTCGCGAGCAGGCTCCCACAGGAGAATGCATTCCAATGTGGGCGCGAGCCTGCGCGCGAAGGGGCCGTATCAGGCGACAGAAATCAACCGGCCAGCAGCCATGCGCCAGTCACCGCCGAAGCCGCACCCGCCAGTCGCACCAGCGGCGCAGCAGCCTGAGGCAGGAAACGTACCACCGCATAACCTGCAGCATGCAGCGCAGCGGTCGCCGCCACAAATCCTGCGGCATACGCCCAAGGGCTGGACATGTCCGGCAACTCCAGGCCATGCGCGACACCATGGAACAACGCAAACAACGCTGTTGCCGCCACCGCCATCACCAGTGGCGGACGCACCGCCAACGCAACGGCCAGGCCGAGCGCCAGCACCGACGCGGCAATCCCGCTTTCCAGCGCTGGCAATTCCAGCCCTTCAAAACCCAGCATGCCGCCCATCAACATGGTGCCGACGAAGGTGCACGGCAGCGCCCAGCGCGCCGCACCTTGCTGCTGCGCTGCCCACAAACCGACGGCAATCATCGCCAGCAAATGATCAAGGCCACCGATCGGGTGGCTGATCCCGGCGATCAAACCGCTGTCGCCATGCCCGGGGTGAGCGAAGGCCAGTGCCGGGGTCAGCAACAGTGCGATTGCACCAAGAATGCGTTTGAGTGTCATGGATAAGCTTCCTTGTTGATAATTGAATCAGGCTGCGGTCAGCAGGCCCTGTCGTTCGATGAAGGCGATGATGTCTTCCAGGCCCTGGCCGGTTTTCTGGTTGCTGAACACGAACGGCTTGCCGTTGCGCATGCGTTTTGTGTCGCTGTCCATCATCTCCAGCGAGGCACCGACCAGCGGCGCCAGGTCGATCTTGTTGATCACCAGCAGGTCAGACTTGCAAATACCCGGCCCGCCCTTGCGCGGCAGCTTGTCGCCGGCAGAAACGTCGATCACGTAGATGGTCAGGTCGGACAATTCCGGGCTGAAGGTCGCCGACAGGTTGTCACCGCCGGACTCCACCAGAATCAGATCCAGCCCCGGAAAGCGCCGGTTCAATTGATCCACCGCTTCGAGGTTGATCGAGGCGTCTTCGCGGATTGCCGTGTGCGGACAGCCACCGGTTTCCACGCCGATGATGCGTTCCGGTGCCAGCGCTTCGTTGCGCACCAGAAAGTCCGCGTCCTCACGGGTGTAGATGTCGTTGGTCACCACGGCGAGGTTGTAGCGCTCGCGCAGCGCCAGACACAGGGCCAGGGTCAACGCGGTTTTGCCGGAACCGACCGGGCCGCCGATGCCGACGCGCAGAGGTTGTGTGTTCATATGCTTCTCCAAAATAACAGGCCCTAGGAACGGAACAGGCGGCTGTACTGGCGCTCATGGGCCATGCACGCCAGGGACAGACCGAACGCGGCACTGCCGATGTGTTCGGGGTTGATTCGGGTGGCGTCCTGCTGGGCTTGTTGCAGCAGCGGCAGCAGTTCGCTGGTCAGGCGCTGGGCGGCTTGCTGGCCCAGTGGCAGGGTTTTCATCAGGACGGCGAGCTGGTTTTCCAGCCAGCTCCACAGCCACGCGGCGAGGGCGTCCTGCGGAGTGATGCCCCAGGCGCGGGCCGCCAGTGCCCAACCAAGTGCCAGGTGCGGTTCGGCGCATTGATCGAGAAAGTGGCGTGCTGGTGCGTCGAGTTCAGGCAAGCCGTTGAGCAGTTGCTGCAACGAATAGCCCATCTGCCGACTCTCCAGATGCAGCTCGCGGGTTTCGCGGCTGGCACGGTGGGTTTCGCAGATGCGCAGCAAGTCGTCCCAGTTTTCCTCGGCAGCGGCTTGGCAATGGGCAAGCAGCAGCGGCGCTTCGAAGCGGGCGAGGTTGAGCAGCAATTGATCGCTGATCCAGCGGCGGGCGCTGTCCGGGTTGTTCACGCGACCGTTATCCACGGCCATTTCCAGACCTTGGGAATAGCTGTAGCCGCCAATCGGCAATTGCGGACTGGCCAGGCGCAGCAGCGCCCAGGCCGGATTCACAGGCGTACGCCGAATTGATGGAGTTTGGGCGCGTAGTTGAAGTCTTCGTCGCCGTGACGTGAATGGTGATGGCCGCCGCCGTAGGCACCGTGTTCCGGCTGGAACGGTGCTTCAATGGCTTCGACCTGCGCGCCAAGCTGTTCAAGCATGGCTTTGAGCACGTAATCGTCGAGCAACCGTAGCCAGCCATCGCCGACTTGCAGGGCGACGTGGCGATTGCCCAAGTGATACGCGGCGCGGGTCAGTTCGAAGGCGTTGGCGCAAGTGACGTGCAGCAGTTGCTCGGAGCGGGCGAAGACACGGACGATTCGGCCGTCCTCAGCCTTTAAACATTCGCCGTCATACAACGGCGGCTGACCGCGCTCCAAAAACAACCCGACGTCTTCATTCTCGGCACTGAAACAGCGCAAACGGCTTTTGCTCCGTGCTTCGAAGGTCAGGTGCAACTCGGCGGCCCAGACGGGTTGAGGGTCGATTCTGCGATGAATCACCAGCATCGGAAAGCTTCCAGCAGTGGACAATACTCAGGCTAGAGCAAGGGGCTTGCCAATCGGACGAGATGTAGGAAATCCCTGTCGGATCGTAGTAGATGTTTCGGAATGTTGCGGGGATTTGAGAGGTTTTGGTGCGTTAAGAATTTTTCATGCACCAATTTGCGGCGCACAAAAAAGATCGCAGCCTTCGGCAGCTCCTACCTTGATCTCTGTAGGCGCTGCCGAAGGCTACGATCTTTTGATCTTTATTCGGTACTACCGAGCCCTTGCCAATGCTTGAGCCCGATAAAGATGAAGCGCAATTGCTGGGTGATCTTTGCTTGCGGGGTCAAATGCTCAGGCAAGGCTTCGGCCGGCGGGTCGATGATGTCCGGAAGGGTGGCAAACACCGATTTGACGATCAGATCCGCCACCACGCTCAACCCGGCCGCGTCCAGATGCTGAAGCTTGGGCATCATTGTCAGGTCGGCTGCAAGGTCGGAACTGATGTTCTCACGCAAACGGCCAATCGCCTGGCGCACCGGCAGCGAGCCGCCATATTGCTCGCGAGCGAGAAATAAAAACTGCGAACGGTTGGCGCTGACCACATCGAGAAAGATCCGCACCGACGCATCAATGATGCCGCCCATGACGAATTCGTTGTGGCGTACCAGGCGGATGGTTTCGCGGAAGGTCTGGCCGACTTCGCTGACCAGCACCAGACCGAGTTCGTCCATGTCGGCAAAATGCCGATAGAAACCGGTGGGCACGATGCCGGCGGTTTTCGTCACTTCGCGCAGGCTGAGGCTGCCGAATCCTCGGCCGCTTTCCATCAAGTGGCGGGCAGCATCCATCAGGGCGTTGCGGGTCTGTTGTTTCTGTTCGGCGCGGGGCAGCATCGCAAGGTGTTTTCTTCGGCAGGACAAGCGCAGCACTCTAGCAAATCGGCTTTAACGGCGTCGAACGGCAGCGGGGGGATGCAGCGGGGAAATAGCGACTTATTAATAGCAGCGGCTGAAAAGTCAAAAGCCCAATCCGGGGATTGGGCTTTTTTTCAGGGCCGCCATGGGCTTAGCTCAAAGCGCTGTTGCGTTCGATGACACGGTCACCACCACCTTCGGCAACAGCTTGGCCTTGTGGGGTTTTGTCGTAGCCGTCTTCGACCAGACCTTTTTCTTCCAAGCGGTTACGACCGTTTTCGGCGACAGCCTGACCTTGTGGAGTTTTGTCGTAGCCGTCTTCGACCAGACCTTTTTCTTCCAGACGATTACGGCCGTTTTCTGCTAACGACTGACCTTGTGGGGTTTTGTCGTAGCCATCTTCAGCCAGGGTCTGACCTTGTGGGGTTTTGTCATACCCGTCTTCGGCGAGGGTTTGGCTGAACACCGAGTGGCTGTCTTTTACTTGCGGAGTAGCCTGGTCGGCAGCGGGCAGGGCAAAAGCAGTGCTGGCAAGCATCGACAGGGTAAGGCTGAGCAGTAATTGGCGTTTCATGATGGGTTGCTCCTTGGGAGGGCGATAAAGTGGGTACGAGGGCAATGCTACTCTCGATAAGTCGATATAAAAGTTCATAAACGCAATGGTAATAATCAACAGAATTGATTGTTCTGCGGGGAGGCTCTAGAACGGGCCTTTCAGAGGGATGCTTTTGCACCGTAGTGGGTATTTTCGACCCACTCGCGCTTCGCAAAAGTGCGGAGGCGGTAACGCTGTTCGACCGATTGGTCAGATTGCGCGCGGTTTTTTGCGTCTTAATCTGCCTTTTGATTAAACCTGCGGGCCTTTCGCCAGTCACAGATTTCATATGGGCCGCTTTGGCTCGCCGTTTCAGCTGTGCGCCGCGTTTTCGGCGCGCGGTCGTGATCAGGAGCTTTGTGCATGACGCGCACTGGAAAAATCTTCAGCTGGACCTTCGCCATCCTCTTATTGCTACTGGCCGTACTGGTGCTGATCATCGTGTTCTTCGACTGGAACCGGATCAAACCGCCGCTCAACGCCAAAGTCTCGGAAGAACTGCACCGACCCTTTGCCATCAACGGCAACCTCGCAGTGATCTGGCAGCGCGAGCCGGAGGAGGGCGGTTGGCGCGCCTGGGTGCCGTGGCCGCACGTGGTCGCCGAAGATTTGAGCCTGGGTAATCCGGATTGGTCTAAGAAACCGCAGATGGTCACGCTCAAGCGCGTTGAGCTGCGTATCTCGCCGCTGGCGTTGTTGACGCAACGGGTGGTAATCCCACGCATCGATCTGACCGAGCCCAACGCCGAGTTGCAGCGTCTGGCCGATGGCCGGGCCAACTGGACGTTCAAGTTTGATCCGAAAGATCCGAACGCCGAGCCTTCGAACTGGGTTGTCGACATTGGCGCCATCAAGTTCGACAAGGGCCACGTTACCCTCGATGACCAGACGCTCAAGACCAATCTCGATGTGCTGATCGATCCGCTGGGCAAACCGATTCCGTTCAGCGAAATCGTCGGTGACAAAGCAGCGAAAACTGCGCAGGACAAGGGCGGCGCACCGCAGGACTACGCCTTCGCATTGAAGGTTAAAGGTCAGTATCACGGCCAGAATCTGACCGGCCAGGGCAAAATCGGCGGCCTGTTGGCCTTGCAGGATGCGAGCAAACCGTTCCCGCTGCAGGCTCAAGCGAAAATCGGTGACACCCGCATTGAACTGTCCGGCACCCTCACCGATCCGCGCAACCTCGGCGCCCTCGACCTGCGACTGAAGCTGGCCGGTGCCAGCCTTGGCAATCTCTACCCGCTGACCGGCGTGACCCTGCCGGACACGCCACCGTACTCCACTGATGGCCACCTGATCGCCAAGCTGCATGACGAGGCTGGCGCGAAATTCACCTATGAAAAATTCAACGGCAAGATCGGCGGCAGCGACATCCATGGTGACCTGACCTATGTCGCCAGCCAGCCACGGCCAAAACTCAGCGGCGCGCTGTTGTCCAATCAACTGCTGTTCGCCGACCTCGCACCATTGATCGGTGCTGATTCGAACGACAAACAAAAGGCCCGTGGCGGCGAGAGCAAGCAACCGGCTGACAAAGTGCTGCCGGTAGAAGAGTTCAAGACTGACCGCTGGCGCGCAATGGACGCCGATGTCGAATTCACTGGCAAGCGCATCGTCCACAGTGAAAAGCTGCCATTCACCGACCTTTATACCCACCTGAAACTCAACGACGGCGAGCTCAGCCTGGAGCCGCTGCGCTTTGGCGTGGCTGGGGGCAATCTGGACGCGCAGATCCGCCTCAACGGTCGCACCGAACCGCTGGAAGGCCGGGCCAAACTGACGGCGCGCAGATTCAAGCTCAAGGAGCTGTTCCCGACTTTCGAACCGATGAAAACCAGTTTCGGCGAGCTTAATGGTGATGCTGATATTACTGGTCGCGGTAACTCGGTGGCCAAGCTGCTGGGCGGTGCGAATGGCAATCTGAAGATGCTGATCAACGACGGTGCGATCAGCCGTGAGCTGATGGAGCTGGCGGGGCTTAACGTCGGTAACTATGTGATCGGCAAGATCTTTGGCGACAAGGAAGTGAAGATCAATTGCGCGGCGGCGGACTTCGACATCAAGACGGGTTTGGCGACCACGCGGCTGTTTGTCTTCGATACCGAGAATGCGATCATCTACATCGACGGCACGGCGAACATGGCCACCGAGCAATTGGACCTGACGGTGACGCCGGAATCCAAAGGCTGGCGTTTGATCTCGCTGCGTTCGCCACTGTACGTGCGCGGCAAGTTCATCAAGCCGGACGCGGGCGTGAAAGCCGTGCCGTTGTTGCTGCGCGGGGCGGGGATGGTAGCGCTGGGTGTGATTGCCGCACCGGCGGCCGGGCTGCTGGCGCTGGTGGCACCGAGTGGTGGGGAACCCAATCAGTGTGCGCCGCTGCTGGAGCAGATGAAGGCGGGCAAGGCGCCGGTGACCGTCAAGCCAAGCAAGTAACAGCAGATCAAAAGATCGCAGCCTGCGGCAGCTCCTACAGAGATCAGTGTAGGAGCTGCCGCAGGCTGCGATCTTTTGCGTTTAAGGTTTAGAGGTCGTTGAGGATGTCGGCCATGTCATCGGCATGCTCTTCTTCCTGCGCCAGAATATCTTCGAAGATACGCCGGGTGGTCGGGTCTTTCTCGCCGATGTACTGAATGATCTCGCGGTAGCTGTCGATGGCGATCCGCTCGGCCACGAGGTCTTCGTAGACCATCTCTTTCAAAGTGTTCCCCGCGACATATTGTGCGTGGGACATTTTCGACAGCAAGTCGGGGTTGAACTCCGGTTCGCCGCCCAGTTGCACAATGCGCTCGGCCAGGCGGTCGGCGTGCTCGGCTTCCTGGGTGGCGTGTTCGAGAAACTCTTCAGCGGCCACGTGGGCTTTCAGGCCGTTGGCCATGAAGTAGTGGCGCTTGTAGCGCAACACGCAGACCAGTTCAGTGGCCAGCGATTCATTGAGCAAGCGCAGCACCTCTTCACGGTTGGCGCTGTAACCCTCGGTCACCGCGCCGTTTTCCACGTTTTGTCGTGCGCGCTCGCGCAGGGTTTGAACATCAGATAAATGCAGGTCGCTCATTTCAGTCTCCTGGAGGCTAATCCGATTGGCGTCACGCTCTACTGACGTGATCGCCTACCCAGGTTGTGAGTCTTGAGCGATGCAAAAAGTTTTACGGGATTTTCGGCAACCTCGGCACCAACCCTGAAAGCTGCGCTTCGTCGCGCAACCACGCAAAAAATGCGCGCACCGGCGGATGCCGCTCGCGCCCCGGCACACACAACGCACTGTAGCCGGCCCCATCGACCTGAACCTCGCCCTTGTACGGCACCAGCAAACCGCTGGCGACGCTCTCCGAGACCAGAATATTGCTCGCCAGTACCAGCCCTTGCCCGGCAATCGCGGCTTGCAGGGCGTAATGCTCTTCGTCGTACTCGCGGATCGCCGGATGTTGATTCAGCCAGTTCTCGCCGGACTTGGCGCACCAGGCTTCCCAGCCGTGGGCATACAGCTTGGAGTTGTGCCAGTGCACGCTGATCAAGGTCGGTGTGCGGCGTGCAGCCAGTGCCACTTGCTCCGGCGAGCCGTACACGCCGAACGATTCATCGAACAGGCAGAGGCCATACAGATTCGGGTAGTCATCGAGGCTGTAGCGCAGCACCAGATCGACACTGGCGTCCTGATGCAGATCGATCACTTCACAATGGGTGTCGAGACGCACGTTGATGTTGGGGTGTTTCGCATAAAACCGCCCCAGTCGCGGCACCAGCCACAGCGCAGCGAACGCGGCGGTGGTCGACAGCGTCAGGCTGCTGCCGCTGCGTTGCGGGCGCAGGGTGTCGACGCTTTGCGCCACTTCCAGCAAGGCGCCGTGCAGACTGCGGAACAACCGTTCACCGCCCTCGGTCAGGCGTACTTGTCGCGGCAGGCGTTCGAACAGCGCGACGCCCAGCCAGTCCTCCAGCGCTCGGATCTGATGGGAAATCGCTGTGGGTGTCACCGACAGTTCTTCAGCGGCAGCCTTGAAACTCAGCAAGCGCGAGGCGGATTCGAAGGCGCGCAGGGCGGTTAGCGGCAGCGAGGCGAACATGTGTTACTCCATGGATGAAATAAACTCATCCAGACTGATTTCTGTTCATTTGAAGAGATGCCGTGACGCGCCTCAAGCTGCAAGCCACAAGCAGGTTGATTCTAGTCCGGAGGATTTATAGATGAACAGGATTCTTGCACTTCATGCCAGCCCCCGTGGCGATCGCTCCCATTCGCGGCGCTTGGCGGAAGGTTTTCTCAGTGCCTGGCAAGTGCGCCATCCGCAGGCTCAGGTAACTCGGCGTGAAGTTGGTCGGGCGCTGATTCCGGCGGTCAACGAGGCCTTCGTCGCGGCGGCGTTTTACCCGGAACCCGAGGCGCGTCCATTGTCGATGCAGGCCGATCTGGCGCTAAGCGATCAACTGGTCGGCGAGTTGTTCGACCACGACCTGCTGCTGATTTCCACGCCGATGTATAACTTCAGCGTGCCCAGTGGCCTCAAGGCCTGGGTCGATCAGATCGTGCGGCTGGGCCTGACGTTTGACCACACGCTGGACAACGGCATTGCCCAGTACACGCCGCTGTTGCAGGGCAAGAAAGCCTTGATCGTCACCAGTCGGGGCGGTTTCGGCTTCGGTCCCGGCGGTGAGCTGGAGGCTTTGAACCACGCCGATCCATGGCTGCGCACGGCGCTGGGATTTATCGGCATCAACGACGTCACGGTAGTCGCGGCCGAGGGCGAGGAGTCTGCCGAACGCACCTTCGCGGTGTCGCTGGCCGAGGCCGAGCAGCGTTTGCTCGACCTCGCCCGGGCGTTCTAGGTGGCCTGGCTGTTCCTGCTGATCGCCGCGGGGTTTGAAGTGACCTTCGCCATGGGCATGAAGTACGCGGAAGGGTTCACCCGGCTCTGGCCGTCGATGATCACCGTGGTCGCTGCGGTCGGCGGGATCTACTTCCTGACATTGGCCATGCGTGAATTGCCGGTGAGTATCGCCTATCCGATCTGGACCGCCATCGGTTCGCTGGGCACAGTGTTTCTCGGCTTTGCCTTGCTCGGCGAGAGCCTGACGCTGGTCAAGCTGCTGTCGGTAGGCCTGATTGTGGCGGGGGTGGTGGGGCTGAAGTAGGCTGCTCATCGAGTTGTCATGTTCAGGGAGGATGCTTGGCGGGCGTTTTGCACGCCTTGCATCCATTCACCGACCACAAGGATGTTTGCCCATGTCGCACGCCTCGCGTACGCGTTATCCACTGGTGCTGGTGCCGGGAATGCTCGGGTTTATCCGGCTCGTTCTCTATCCATATTGGTACGGGATCATCAAAGCGTTGCGCCGTGGTGGTGCGACGGTGATTGCCGTGCAGGTGTCGCCGTTGAATTCGACCGAGGTGCGTGGCGAGCAATTGCTGACACGGATCGAGGAGATCCTGCGCGAAACCGGCGCGGCCAAGGTTAATCTGTTCGGTCATAGCCAAGGCTCGCTGACGGCGCGTTATGCCGCGGCGAAACGCCCGGATCTGGTGGCTTCGGTGACGTCGGTCGCCGGGCCTAATCACGGTTCCGAACTGGCCGACTATCTGCAAAAGCACTACCCGGCGGACAGCGCCAAGGGGCGCATTCTTGAAGCGCTGCTGCGCTTTGTCGGCTGGTTGATGGCGCTGTTGGAGACCGGCTATCACGGGCCAAAACTGCCGGTGGATATCCACGCCTCGCACCAATCGCTGACCTTTGAAGGTGTGGCGCTGTTCAATCAGCGTTATCCACAGGGCCTGCCCGAAACCTGGGGCGGGCATGGGCCGGAAGAGGTCAACGGCGTGAGGTATTACTCGTGGTCGGGGACGTTGCAGCCGGGCAAGACGGATCGTGGCGGCAATCTGTTTGACGGGACCAATCGCAGTTGCCGGTTGTTCGCCAAGACATTCGTGCGTGAACCTGGGCAGTGCGATGGCATGGTCGGGCGTTACAGTTCGCACTTGGGCACAGTGATTGGCGATGACTATCCGCTGGATCATTTCGACATCGTCAACCAGTCGCTGGGGCTGGTGGGCAAGGGCGCCGATCCGGTGCGGCTGTTTGTCGAGCATGCGGCGCGGCTTAAAGCAGCCGGGGTCTGACTGTGCTTTTGTGGCGAGGGGATTTATCCCCGATGGGCTGCGCAGCAGCCCCAATTATTGGATGAAGAGAGGGGCCGCTTCGCGACCCATCGGGGATAAATCCCCTCACCACAGGCCGGATCAGGCAACGCTCACTCTGCGGCTCAGCACCGTCGTCCAGCGCTCAGACAAAATCACCCCACCCAAGGTCAACAAGCCGCCGACCAGGTGATACATCGCCAGTTGTTCTTTCAACACCACCGCCGCAATCAGCGCCGTAATCAACGGCAGCAGATTGAAGAACAATGTCGTCCGGCTCGGCCCCAGGCGCTGCACCGCCTGCATCCACGCCAATGGCGCGAGCATCGAAGCCAGCAGACACGCGTACAGCACCAGCGGAATATTCTGCAGGGTCAGCCCGGTTTTCGGCGAAGTGGCATACAGCGGAAACAACACCACAATCGCCACCAGTACCTGCAAATACAACAACACCAACGGCGGCAGGCGCAGCTGCCATTTTTTCAGCAATGTGCTGTAAATCGCGTAGGCCAGCGTGGCAATCAGCATCATCGCGTCACCCAGGTTCACCCCGTGTTGCAACAGCGCGCCGAGGCTGCCGGACGACACCACCACCAGCACGCCGGCGAACGAGAACACCGCACCCACCAGCGCACCGGCTGTCAGGCGCTGGCCGAGGCTGATGATCGCCATGGCCAGCGACATCAATGGCATCAGCGACAGGATGATGCCCATGTTGGTGGCGGTGGTCAGGGTCGCGGCGAAGTAGGCGAGGCTCTGATAGACCGCCATGCCGAGTACGCCGAGGACGAAAATCTTGCCCAGGTTCGGGCGAATTTGCGGCCAGTGCGCGATCACTTGTTTGAGCATGAACGGCGTGAACAACAGACCCGCCAGCAGCCAGCGGTAGAAACCGATCTCGGCGGGGAAGATCGCACCGACCGCGAGTTTGTTGATCACGGTGTTGCCGGCCCAGATAAAAATCGCCAGCAGAGGAAAAGCGTATTGCATGCGTTGAAACCATTACGTTGATGAAGCGCGATTATCCCTTGTCTGGATGCAGGCCTATACTTCGAACCGGACAACCTGCCTCTGAAACCGGACAGCATGAACAGTAAACACATCGATCTGCTGGATTTCAGCGAACTGCCGTCGGCGGTGTACTTCCGCTACGCCGACTTCAACGCCCACGAATTCGCCGCGCCCCACCGTCATCCGTGGGGCACGCTGGAATACGCGGCCCATGGCGTGCTGCACATGGACGTCGACGGCAGTCGTTTCATGTCGCCGCCGCAATACGCAGTCTGGGTGCCGCCGCAGGTCGAGCACAGTTTCTACAGCCATCAACCGGTCAACTATCGTGCGGTGTGTCTCGATCCCAAGGTCTGTGCCGAATTGCCGGCGCGCGCCTGCACGTTGGCGATCAGCGACATCCTCAAGGCGATTCTCAAAGACTTCGCCGCCCGCGACGTGAAGATCCCCGAACTCGATGCCGACCAGCGTCTTGCCCAGGTGTTGGTCGATCAACTGCAACAGGCACCGGTGCATGAGTGTTATCTGCCCTATGCGAGCCATCCCGGGTTACTGGCGATCCTCGAAGCGTTGCAGGCTGAGCCTGGCAACAATCAACCGCTGGCGTACTGGGCGGCGCAGGTGCATGTCAGCGAGCGCACGCTGGCGCGGCAGTTTGTTCGCGAACTGGGGATGAGTTTTGGCGAGTGGCGACAGCGCCTGCGCTATCTCGCCGCGATCGAAGCGCTGGAAACTTCGCGCAGTGTGCAGGAGATCGCTTTCGACCTGGGTTACAGCAGCGGCTCGGCTTTTATCGCCATGTTTGCCCGTCAGGCCGGCTGCACGCCGGAGCAGTACCGCCGCAGCCACCTGGAAGGCAGGAAGGTGTAATAAGATTTGGCTACACTGCCGAAGAGGCCGCCTCCATCGAAGCGGCGACAAGGAGAAAACTCCATGAAGATGTTGCGTGTCCCTTTGTTGATGATTGGTTTGCTCCTGTGTTCCCAAGGTTTCGCCGCCACGGCGCAACAGAACAAAATGACCACCTGCAATGCCGATGCGACCGCCAAGAGTCTGAAAGGCGATGAGCGCAAAACCTTCATGAGCACCTGCCTCAAGGCAGCGCCGGCAGCCAACGACGCCAAGGTCCTGACCCCGCAGCAGGAAAAGATGAAAACGTGTAATGCCGATGCGAAAACCAAGGCGCTGGCCGGTGATGCGCGCAAGACGTTCATGAGTGAATGCCTGAAGAAAAAATAACATCAAAAGATCGCAGCCTGCGGCAGCTCCTACATGAGACCGAGCCCCTGTAGGAGCTGCCGCAGGCTGCGATCTTTTCGGCGCGACGACAACCCGGGGTCTGCGCTCGCTTCGGCGCGGGATCGCTGGCAGACTGCCAATCCTTTTACGCCGTTCGTTTTGAGGCTGTATGCCAACGTTTTCTGAGCGTCATGTTGTGTTCTGGGTCAGTTGCATCATTATTTTCGGCGGTTTGCTGCTGGTGCTCCCGCTGCGCTTGTTGCCCAGCCTGCTGGCGGGGTTGCTGGTGTTCGAGCTGGTCAACATGCTCACTCCGCAACTGCAACGGCTGATCGAAGGCCGGCGCGCGCGCTGGCTGGCGGTGGCGCTGCTGGGCACGCTGGTGGTCAGTGTGCTGGCGCTGATCTTCGCCGGCGCCATCAGTTTCCTCCTGCACGAAGCGGAAAATCCCGGGGCTTCCCTCGACAAATTCATGGGAGTGGTCGACCGCGCGCGCGGTCAGTTGCCGCCGTTCATCGACGCTTATCTGCCGGCCAGCGCGGCGGAATTTCGCGTAGCGATTGGCGAATGGGCGAGCAAGCACCTGGCTGACCTGCAACTGGTGGGCAAGGACGCGGCGCACATGTTCGTGACGCTGTTGATCGGCATGGTGCTCGGCGCAATCATTGCTCTGCAGCGCATACCGGATGTCACCAAACGCAAGCCGCTGGCCGCCGCTTTGTTCGATCGCCTGCACCTGCTGGTGCAGGCGTTTCGTAACATCGTTTTCGCGCAGATCAAGATTTCCCTGCTCAACACCTTCTTCACCGGGATCTTTCTGGCGGTGATCATGCCGATGTTCGGCATCCATCTGCCGCTGACCAAGACCCTGATCGTCCTGACCTTCCTGCTCGGCCTGTTGCCGGTGATCGGCAACCTGATATCGAACACGCTGATCACCATCGTCGGCCTGTCGCTGTCGATCTGGGTGGCGTTGGCGGCGTTGGGGTATCTGATTTTTATCCACAAGCTCGAATACTTTCTCAATGCGCGCATTGTTGGCGGGCAGATCAGTGCGAAGTCGTGGGAGTTGCTGCTGGCGATGCTGGTGTTCGAGGCCGCATTCGGCCTGCCGGGGGTAGTGGCAGGGCCGATTTACTATGCGTATCTGAAGAGTGAGTTGAAGCTGGGCGGGATGGTTTGATTCAGAATTTGTAGTGTTTGAGCTGGCCTCTTCGCGAGCAGGCTCGCTCCCACATGTTGAGCGCATTCCTTCAGTTGAAATGCGATCCACTGTGGGAGCGAGCCTGCTCGCGAAGGGCGCGCCGCCGATTCTGGGTCAGGCCATTGCGCCGTAACGCTTCATCGCCTCAATCGCCAGACCGCTGCCAATGCTGCCGAAGATATTCCCTTCGACATGCCGCGCATTCGGCAACATCGCCGAAACGCTGTTGCGCAGGGCCGGGATGCCGCTGGAACCGCCGGTGAAGAACACTGTATCGACCTGAGCCACTGACACATTCGCGTCGTTCAACAACTGCGTGACGCTGCCGCGCACGCGCTCCAGCAATGCATCAATCGCCGATTCAAACAGCGCCCGCGTCAGTTCCACGCTCAACCCGGGTTCGATCCGATCCAGCGGCACATGGCGGCTGTCGGCGTGGGTCAGCTGGATCTTGGTTTCTTCCACTTCCATCGCCAGCCAGTGGCCGGCGCGTTGTTCGATCAACTTGAACAGGCGATCGATGCCGCCGGTGTCTTCGATGTCGTAGCGCATGCTGCCCAGCGCCAGGCTGGATTTCTGCGAGTACACCGAGTTGATCGTGTGCCAGGTCGCCAGGTTCATGTGGTGGCTGGTTGGCATGTAGGCGCCGCTTTTCATGCGACTGCCGTAGCCGAACAGCGGCATCAGGCCTTGCAGGCTCAGTTGTTTGTCGAAGTCGGTCCCGCCGATGTGTACGCCGCCCGTGGCGAGGATGTCGTCGTGGCGGTTTTCCACACCGCGACGCTCGGGCGAAAGGCGCACCAGCGAGAAGTCGGATGTACCACCGCCGATGTCGACGATCAGTACCAGCTCTTCCTTTTCGATGGTCGACTCGTAGTCGAATGCTGCGGCAATCGGTTCGTATTGGAACGACACGTCCTTGAAACCGATCTTGCGTGCCACTTCCACCAAGGTGTCTTCGGCTTCCTGGTCGGCCAGCGGATCGTCATCGACGAAGAACACCGGACGCCCCAGCACCACTTGTTCGAATTCCCGACCGGCGGCAGTTTCGGCGCGGCTCTTGAGCTGGCCGATAAACAGGCCGAGCAAGTCCTTGAACGGCATTGCCGTGCCGAGAACGCTGGTGTCGTGCTTGATCAGCTTGGAGCCGAGCAGGCTCTTGAGCGAGCGCATCAGGCGGCCTTCGTAGCCTTCCAGGTATTCGTGCAGCGCCAGGCGACCGTAGACCGGGCGGCGCTCCTCGATGTTGAAAAAGACCACCGACGGCAGGGTGATCTTGTCGTCTTCCAGCGCGATCATCGTTTCCATGCCGGGGCGCAGCCAGCCGACGGTGGAGTTGGAGGTGCCGAAGTCGATGCCGCAGGCACGGGCTGGAGAGGCGTTATTCATGTCTTTCGGGTTCCGGTCAAAAAACGGCCGCGCAGTGTATGTCAGTGCGCGGCAGATTCGAAGGCCGGTCATCAGCTATTTCGCGACTAGACTGGGTTGAAACTCGCAGCTTCGCCCCAAACTTGCTGGCATGGGCCGGCAGACATACCGGCGGTCGCAAGAACCGTCGCCCACTGCCGATAAACTTCTGCTGCGCCACCCGGTCACAAGTTTGAGATCGGTCAACCCGGCATGCGCGAATCGGCGCATGCTGGCATCGGCGCGAAATCGATAACGGACGGTGATTCCTTCAATGGACTTCAAAGACTATTACAAGATACTCGGCGTGGAGCCGACAGCAGACGACAAGGCAATCAAGGCTGCCTATGTTATGATGTGGGTCTTTTAGGTAAAGTTTGTCTGGATGTTTTTTGATGTCGTTGGTATGTTTATGTTT